>JAIENF010000669.1 GCA_019751575.1 Burkholderiales bacterium | reverse complement strand
CAGATGGGGCGCCACGCGGTTGGCCCAGGTGCGTGCGACGAAGTCGGTCTCGCCGCCGGGGGCAAAGGGCACGATCAGCCGCACCGGCCGTTCGGGGAACTTCGGCTGCGCCACCACCCGGGCGGGCGCACCGGCCAGCGAGGCAGCACCGGCCGCGCCGGCACCTGCAAGCAGGCGTCTGCGTTGGATTTCCTTCATCACTCCTCCAGTGTTGTCCTGTGTGCTGCGGCCCGACGGCGGGGATCAGCCGGGCATCGCGCAATCAGGGCGCACGCGGAACACCCGGCGCGCATTCTCTTCCAGCAGCTTGCGGCGCACGGCGGCGTCCTTGACCGCTTCGTCGATCGGACGCAGCGGGTGCGGGTCGCCCGCCGGGAACGGCATGTCCGAACCCATCATCACCTTGTCGTCGCCCGCCTTGTCGATCAGGTAGGACGTGGAATCGGCATCGAACACCAGCGCATCGAAATACAGGGCTTCGAAACCCTTGCGCGGATCGGCGTACTTGTCGCCATGGTGGTCGTAGTGGCGGCCGAGCCGGCCGAGCACGAACGGCAACGCCGCACCGCCATGCGACAGCACCAGCTTCGCACCCGGGTACTTCAGCAGGTGGCCCGAGAACAGCAGGCGCGACACCGCGATGGAGGTGTCCACCACGCGGCCGATCGCGTTGACCAGGTCGTAGTCGCCCAGCCGCGGCTCGCCGCAGACGAACATCGGGTGCAGCATCACCGCGGCGTTCAGGCGCGAGGCGGTCTCCCAGAACGGATCGAGGTCGGGTGAATCGAGGTTGCCGCCCTCGCCGCTGGGCAGCGTGCCGACCATCACGCCGCCGAAGCCCTGCCCCATCGCCTCTTCCAGCACCTGTGCCGCGAGCTTGCCGCTCTGCATCGGCACGGTGGCCAGCGGCGTGAAGCGCTTCTCGTCGCCCAGGTTCTCGAGCGTGCAGGCGTTCATGAACCGGCTCCAGGCCAGGCCCTGCTCGGGCGGCAGTTCGTAGCCGGTGGCATCCATCCAGGCGCCGACCAGCTGGTGGTCGATGCCGTTGGCGTCCATCCAGGCACGCCGGTCGGCGAGCGCCGACAGCTTCGGCATGATCGGCCGCGACAGGTCCTTGCCGACGAAGCCGATGCGTACGCCCTTGTCGTCGCGCTTGAGCGAGACGCCGGGGAACTTCGAGGCTTCGCGCTCGAAACGGTCGAACACGAGCTGCGGGATGTAGTGGGCGTGGATGTCGATGATCATGCGGAGGGCTTTCGTCGGTGCGGTTCTGGGAGGCGGCGTGGCGGTGTGGCGGTGTGGATCAGCGGCTCAGGCTGCATCCTTCATCTTCGGCTTCGCACGCGCGGCGCGGATCAGGCTCCACAACCCGAGGTGCGACATCGGGGTCTCGGCGATCGCGGTACCGATCGGGTCGAGCGCGTCGTTGATCGCGCAGGCGATCGCCGCCGGCCCACCGAGGTAGCCGGCCTCGCCGGAGCCCTTCTGGCCGAAGGTGGTCAGCGGCGACGGCGTGCAGTGGTCGACGATGCTGATCTCGGGCACTTCGAGCGCGCTCGGGATCAGGTAGTCCATGAAGGTGCCCGACAGCAGCTGGCCTTCTTCGGAGAACGCGAACTTCTCGTAGAGCGCGGCACCGACGCCGTGCGCGACGCCGCCATAGGTCATTCCGTGCACGATGTCCGGGTTGATCATCACGCCGCAGTCGTGGCCGACCACGTAGCGCTGCAGCACCGGCTTGCCGGTGTCCGGGTCGACCTCGACGTAGACCACGTGCGTCTCGAACGAGTAGCACGGGTACATCTGTACCTGGCCGTCCTCGGTCGGCAGCGTGCCGCCGGTGGG
Source organism: Burkholderiales bacterium (assembly GCA_019751575.1). Lineage (GTDB taxonomy): Bacteria > Pseudomonadota > Gammaproteobacteria > Burkholderiales > CAIKXV01 > CAIKXV01. Next base: position 4,977 of record JAIENF010000669.1, on the reverse strand, counting down.
CACCTCCCAGACGAACTTCGCCTGCAGGCCCGGCTCGAGGTCGGGCGGCATCTTGTGGAACTTGCGGTGCGCGACATCGACCAGCTGGTCCCAGGCCAGCCGCTTCTCGGGGTGCAGCGTGTCGAACACGTCGCCATCGCGGTAGGTGACCGCCGACACGGCGAGGCCGAGGTTGTGCGCGCCGATGCGCACCAGCGTGTCGCGGATCTTCCGCGCCGCGCCGGCCGCCGCCCCGCCCAGCATGATCGCCATCCGGCTGCCCACCGGACTGTTCGACGGCAGCGCGTTCAGCGAGTCGGCCGCGATCACGCGGATGCCCGACGGGTCGCGTTCCAGCACCTCGCCGACCACGGTCGACACCAGCGTCTGGTGCCCCTGGCCGGAACTGGATGTGCCGAACACGCCGGTGATCGCGCCATTGAGGTCGACACGCACCAGGCAGGAATCCATCCAGGTGGTGGTCTCGTTCTTCGGGTTGAACAGTGGCTCGAACGACGAGTTTCCGCCCGACGGTTCCAGGCAGGTCGACACGCCGATGCCGGCGAGCCGCCCCGCCCTGCGCGCCTCGTCGCGGCGCCGGACCAGCTCGGCGTAGTCCGCCGCCTTCAGCGCCTTGTCGAGCACCGTGTGGTAGTCGCCGGAATCGTAGGTGGTGCCGCTGGGGATGCGGTACGGGAACTCTTCCTTGCGGATCAGGTTCTTCCGGCGCAGCTCGAGCCGGTCCATGCCCAGGTGGCGCGCGACGCGGTCGATCGTGAGTTCCATCGCGAAGTTGGTCGGTGACTGACCGAAGCCGCGCACCGCTTCCTGGGGTGTCTTGTGGGTCATCACCGACGTGGGCTCGTACTCGACCGCCGGGATGCGGTACGGGCCGCAGATCGCGCTCACCGGCTTGCCCAGCTGCAGCGGCGACCGGCCGGCGTAGGCGCCGACATCATCGAGCGCCTTGATCTTCCAGGCACGGAGGGTGCCATCATGGTCGAACGCGACCTGCATGTCGAAGATGCGGTCGGGCCCGTGCATGTCGCCGCCGCGCATGTTCTCGAGCCGGTCTTCCAGGAAGCGCACCGGCGCCTTCAGCTTCATCGCCAGGTACGACACCAGCAGCGTGTGCTTGATGCCGCGCTTGACCCCATAGCTGCCACCGACGTCGATGTCGAAATGCACGCGCACCGCATTGCCCGGCAGGCGCAGCGCCCGTGCGACCTGGTCCGGGAACTTGGGCATCTGGATCGATGCCCAGATGTCGAGGATCTCGTTGCCGGCGTCCCACTGCGCGACCGCGACGAAGGTCTCGATAGGCACCGTCGCACTGCGTCCCCAGCGCGCACGGAACGCGAGCCGGTGGTCGGCCTTGTCGAACGCCTCGTCGACCGCGCCCCAGACGAACTTGCGGTGGTACAGCACGTTCGTGCCGTGCTCGGGATGCACCAGCACGGCACCCGGCTTCGCGGCCTCCTCCGGGTCGACCAGGTGCGGCAGCGGCTCGTAGTCGACCTCGATCAGCTCGACCGCATCCTCGGCGATCGCGCGCGTCTCGGCCACCACCGCTGCGACCCATTCGCCGGCGTAACGCACCAGGCCATCGGCCAGCGGGTAGCGCTTGACCTTGGGCGCATCGACACCGACATAGAGTGCATCGATCGCCGCGCACAGCTCGGCCCCGGTGAGTACGCAGCGCACGCCGGGCAGCGCGAGGGCTTCGGCAGCCTGGATCGACTTGATGCGCGCCGACGGATACGGGCTGGCGACGATCGCCACGTGCAGCATGCCGGGCAGCTGCACGTCGGCGGCGTAGCGCCCGCGGCCGGTGACGAAGCGCGGATCTTCCTTAGTGCGCCGTTTCGCACCGATGTAGCGGAAGCCGTAGGGCGAAGTCTTCTCAGCCATGGTCCGGTGTCCTATCGGTTGCCGGTGGATGCGATGCGTTGCGCGGCCAGCTGCACCGCGTCGACGATCTGCTGGTACCCGGTGCAGCGGCACAGGTTGCCGCTGATCGCCTCGCGGATCTCGCCGGCGGAGGGATTCGGGTTGTGCTTGAGCAGCGAATGGGTGGCGACCAGCATGCCGGGCGTGCAGTAGCCGCACTGCAGGCCGTGCGTCTCGCAGAAGCTGTCCTGCAGCACGCTCATCGAGCCGTCGGCATTGGCCAGGCCCTCGACCGTGGTGATCGAATGGCCATCGGCCTGCACCGCGAACATCAGGCAGGAACGCACCGGGTCGCCGTCGAGGATCACCGAACAGGCGCCGCAGATGCCGTGTTCACAGCCGACATGGGTGCCGGTCAGGCGCAGCGTCTCGCGCAGGAAGTCGACCAGCGACAACCGGGTCGGCACCTCGCACCGGTGCTCGACGCCGTTGACCGTGATGCAGACGCTGCTGGTGGGTTCGTTCATGCTGTGCCCTGCCTTGGGTGCCGCGTGCGCGCTGCCGCGCAGCGGCCTGTGGATTGATGGCGAAGCCCGGACGACGGATGCCCGGCTGACCGGATCAGGCGCGCGAGCCCCGGCCTCCGCCGGCGGCGTTGGCCCGGGCCTGGCGCAGCACGCGGGCGGCGAGCACGCGCGCAAGGTGCACCCGGTACTCGGCGGTCGCGTGCACGTCGGAACCCGGATCGAGGTACTGGCCGATCGATTCGACGGCCGCATCGATCGCGGCGTCCTCGAGCTGGGTGCCCTGCAGCGACCGCGCGATCGCCTCGACCGACACCGGCACCGCGGCCGCTCCCCCGATGCCGAGCACTGCGCGCACGCAGCGCCCGGCCGAATCGACCTCGACCTGCGCGCAGGCCGCGACGATCGCATAGTCGCCGTGCCGGATGCTCAGTTCATCGAACGCGCTGCCGATGCGCTCGCCCTGCCAGACCGGCCAGCGCACTTCAGCCAGGCATTCGTCGGGCTCGGTCGCGGTCATCATCGGCGCCTGGAAGAACTCGGACGCCGACACCGTGCGCTCGCCCGCCGTCCGGCGCAGCACGAAGCGTGCACCGAGCGTCTGCGCGACCAGCGGCAGCTCGGCCGCCGGATCGGCCTGCACAAGGCTGCCACCGACCGTGCCCCGGTTCTTGGTCTGCACATGGCCGACCCAGTACAGGCCCTGACGGATCAACGGCACCGCACGCGCCGCTTCGCCATCGCGTTCGACGTCCGCCTGGCGCAGCGCGGCGCCGGTGACCCAGTCGGCACCGTCGCGCCGGCTCGACTTGAGCTCGGCGATCCGGTTGACATCGATCAGCCAGGCCGGACGGGCCAGGCGCATCGCCATCATCGGCACCAGGCTCTGGCCTCCGGCGATCAACTTGGCATCGGCACCGTACTCGGCGAGCAGGCTGCAGGCCTGCGCCACGCTGTCGGCCCTTGCGTACTCGAAAATCGCAGCCTTCATCGTTTCTCCTGGACCTGCTGCGGCGGCGGCATGCGCCAGAGCGGATGCACGCCGCCACTCGCCACGGCAACGCCGGGGCCGGGCAACGAACCGATGGTGCCCGGCCGGAACCGGTCAGCCCTTGACGCGGTTGCGGTACTCGTTGGTGCGGGTATCGATCTCGATCCTGTCGCCGGTGTCGCAGAACAGCGGCACCGGGATCTCGAAGCCGCTCTTCAGCTTCGCGGGCTTCAGCACCTTGCCCGAGGTGTCGCCGCGCACCGCCGGTTCGGTGTAGACGATCTCGCGCACCAGCGTTTGCGGGATGACGACGGAGATCGGCCGCTCATTGTAGATGACCACTTCGGCGGGCATGCCTTCTTCGAGGTAGTTCAGCGCATCGCCCATGTTGTCGCCGTCGATGTCGTACTGGTTGAACTCGGCGTCCATGAACACGTACGAAGGATCCGCGAAGTAGGAAAACGTCACGTCCTTGCGCTCGAGCGACACCATGTCGAACTTCTCGTCGGCGCGGTAGACCGACTCGGCGGCGGTACCGGAGAGCAGGTTCTTGAGCTTCATCTTGACCACCGAGGCGTTGCGGCCGGACTTGCTGAACTCGGCCTTCTGCACGACCATCGGATCCTTGCCGACCATGATCACGTTGCCCGGGCGGACTTCCTGTGCGGTTTTCATGTGTGCACCACTAAAGCGTTGAGAGACGTTGGACGGAGGGTGGGCTGGACTGCAGGACCCTGGAAAGCCCGCTATTTTAGCTGTTCCCGGCAGAAACCCGCCAGTCGGGCCGCGAGGTCTGGCCAGGCGGCGAGCCGCTCGGCGAACCGGGAGGCGCGGCGCTGCAGCACCGGCAGTTCGGCGAAGGCGTTGCGCCAGGCAGCCGCGACCTGCCGGCTGCGCTCGGCAGCCGGCACGCCGCAGCCATTCCAGGCGCGCTGCAGGGCGGCCCACGACCGATCCGGGTCGCCGGGGCCGATGCCGTCCGGCGAATGGCCCGGGGTGGATCCAGGCTCGTCCACCGCATGCCGCACGACGGCACCGATGAACGCCTCCAGTTTCGGCCCCTGGGCATCTTCGTCCTGCGGATAGAGTTGCCAGCAGAGCGGCCGCGCGGCCCAGACGCCGCGCACCACGGAATCTTCACCGCGGACGAAGTTGAAGTCGCTCGCCCAGAGCAGGTGGTCATAGTCGGGCTGCGGCAGGAACGGCAGCCACCGCGCCTCGAGCGCGCCTGCACGGGCTGCCTGGCCGGCCAGCCGGCCCGGCAGCGGCCTCCCGGCGGCACGGAACCAGCTGGCCGCTGCATCGGCGAGCAGCCCGGGTGCCAGGGCGAGCCGTACGGGCCGGGGCCCGGCGGCCATCGAATCGAGCAGTCCCGGCAGCCCGGGGTTCGGATAGCCGAACAGCGACACCGCGGTGGTGCCGTGCGGCGGCGGCTCGAAGCCCAACCGGTCCCACAATCGCACCCGGGCGGCCGCATCGGCCGCGAACGCCTGACGGGCGTCGAGCAGGCCGGGCTCGCACAGCACGCCTCCCGATTCGGCGCCGAAGCCCGGGCAGAAGAAGAAGCGACGGATGTCGAGCACGGGATGCGGC
>JAIENF010000368.1 GCA_019751575.1 Burkholderiales bacterium | reverse complement strand
CGGCAAGGCATGCATCCGCGGCCAGCGGGTCACGGTTGGCATGGTCGTCGCCCAGATCGGAGCCGGCCGCACCGTCGACGAAGTGCTTGGCGACTACCCGTATCTCGAGCATGAAGACGTGATGCAGGCGCTGCGCTATGCGGCGTGGCGGGCTGAGGAACGCGAGGTCCAGCTGCATTCCGCATGAAGTTGCTCGTCGACATGAACCTGTCGCCGCGTTGGATTGATTTCCTCGAACACACGCCCTTGTCGCTGCCCTGAGGCAGTTGAGCCAGGATCTCGAGGCGGGTGCGCTGGTCACCGTCGATCCGGTTCGTGCACGGCTGCGGGTGCTCCCTTTGTAGATGCGTGTTGATCGCCCCTGTCCTGTCGGCGTGGAGTTGACCGGCAGCGCCGGATTCGTTGACCTTTGGTTGCCCCCGTCCCTACACTTCCGCGCTCTTCTGGAGACTTCCATGAATACCGCAATCCGTAAATCGGGCCAGAGCGAAGCGATCGCCCCTCCGCAACCTGCAACTGTGATCGAGCCTACTGCCGAGGTTGCCTACTCACTGCCGGAACTTGTCGCGGGCATTTCCCCACGCAATTTGCATCGCGAGGTGGACTTCGGCGCGCCCGCAGGCAAGGAAGCGACCTGATTGAAATACGACGACCTGCGCGACTTCATCGCGCAACTCGAGCGCCTCGGTGAACTGAAGCGCATCGCCACGCCGGTCTCGCCCGACCTCGAGATGACCGAGGTCTGCGACCGCGTGCTGCGTGCCGGGGGCCCGGCCATCCTGTTCGAGAACCCGACCGGCCATTCGATGCCGGTGCTCGGCAACCTGTTCGGCACCACGCGCCGCGTCGCGCTCGGCATGGGGCAGGACGACCCCTCCGCGCTGCGCGAGATCGGCAAGCTGCTGTCCTACCTGAAGGAACCCGAGCCGCCGAAGGGCCTGCGCGACGCGTGGGAAAAACTCCCGTTGCTCAAGCAGGTGCTGAACATGGCGCCGAAGGAGGTGTCGCGACCGGCCTGCCAGCAGCAGCGCATCGAAGGCAGCGAGGTCGACCTCGGCCGGCTGCCGATCCAGACCTGCTGGCCGGGAGACGCCGGGCCGCTGGTCACCTGGGGGCTCACCGTCACCCGGGGTCCGACGCGGACGCGGCAGAACCTGGGCATCTACCGGCAGCAGGTGATCGGCCGCAACAAGCTGATCATGCGCTGGCTCGCGCATCGTGGCGGCGCGCTCGATTTCCGCGACCATGCGAAGGCGAACCCGGGACAGCCGTTCCCGATCGCGGTGGCGCTGGGCTGCGATCCGGCGACCACGCTCGGCGCGGTGACGCCGGTGCCCGATACGCTGTCGGAATACCAGTTCGCCGGGCTGCTGCGCGGTGGGCGCACCGAACTGGCGAAGTGCATCGGCAACGACCTCAGGGTGCCGGCGACGTCCGAGATCGTGCTCGAAGGCGCGATCCATCCGGATGCGTCCTCGCCCACTGGCTGGGAGAGCGCCCTCGAAGGCCCGTTCGGCGACCACACCGGCTACTACAACGAGCAGGATCGCTTCCCGGTGTTCACGGTCGAGCGCATCACGCACCGCGACAATCCGCTGTACCACTCCACCTACACCGGCAAGCCACCGGATGAGCCGGCCATCCTCGGCGTCGCGCTGAACGAGGTGTTCGTGCCGCTGCTGGTGCGCCAGTTCCCTGAGATCGTCGACTTCTACCTGCCGCCGGAAGGCTGTTCGTACCGCATGGCGGTGGTCAGCATCCGCAAGCAGTATCCCGGGCATGCGAAGCGGGTGATGTTCGGCATCTGGAGCTTCCTGCGCCAGTTCATGTACACCAAGTTCATCCTGGTGACCGACGACGATGTCGACGTGCGCGACTGGAAGGAAGTGATCTGGGCGATGACCACCCGGGTCGATCCGGCGCGCGACACGCTGCTGGTCGAGAACACGCCGATCGACTACCTCGACTTCGCCAGCCCGGTGTCGGGCCTGGGCTCGAAGATGGGCATCGACGCCACCAACAAGTGGCCCGGCGAGACCACGCGCGAGTGGGGCAGGCCGATCGCGATGAGCGCCGAGGTGAAGGCGCGCGTCGATTCGATCTGGGGCGGGCTGGGGCTGTAGCGCCCCTGTACGGGAGTGCGCCGGCGAAGGCGCGTGCCGACTCAGGCCGCCGCAGCGTCGGCGAGCATCAGGTCGGCCGCCTTCTCGGCGATCATCACCGTCGGCCAGTTGGTGTTGCCCGACACCAGCGTCGGCATCACCGAGGCATCGACCACGCGCAGGCCTTCGATGCCGTTCACCCGCAGCCGGGGGTCGACCACTGCCTCGCGGTCGATGCCCATCCGGCAGGTGCCGACCGGATGGAAGATGGTCGCGCCATGGTTGCGGGCGAACTCGAGCAGGTCGGCGTCGCTCTGCGCATCGGGGCCGGGGCGGTACTCGTCCAGCGTGTAGTCCTTCATCGCATGGGTGGCCGCGATGGTGCGCGCCAGCTTGAGGCCGGCCACCGTGGTCTCGCAGTCGAGTTCGGTCGACAGGTAGTTCGGCTGCATCGCCGGTGCCTGCCGGGGATCGTTCGACTTGATGCGCACCGTTCCGCGCGAGGTCGGCCGCAGCTGGCAGACCGACATGGTGAAGCCGGACCATGGATGCGGTGCCGCGCCGGCCATCTCGGCCGACAGGGTGGCGAAATGGAACTGCACGTCCGGCGTCTGCGAATGCGGCATCGCCCGGGCGAACAGCCCGCCCTGGTTGATGCCGACCGCGAGCGGGCCGCTGCGCCGGACCAGCCATTCGAGGCCCATGCCGAACTTGCGGACCAGGCTGCGCAGGTCGTCGTTGGTGGTCACCGGCTTCGCGCAGCGGAAGATCGCGCGTACCTGCAGGTGGTCCTGCAGGTTCTCGCCGACGCCGGGCAGTGCATGGACCACCGGGATGCCGTGACCGGCGAGCAGCCCCGGATCGCCGATGCCGGACAGCTGCAGCAGCTGGGGTGACTGCAGTCCGCCGGCCGAGAGCACCACCTCGCGCCGCGCGCGGGCGACGATCGTGCGGCCGCCCTGCGAGTACTCGATGCCGACCGCGCGGCGGCCCTCGAACAGCACGCGGTTGACCATGGCTTCGGTCTCGATGCGCAGGTTCGGCCGTCCGCGTGCCGGCTTCAGGTAGCCGACCGCGGTGGAGCAGCGCAGCCCGTTGCGCGTGGTGAGCTGGTAGTAGCCGGCCCCTTCCTGGGTCGCGCCGTTGAAGTCGTCGTTGCGCGGGATGCCGGCTTCGCCGGCGCCGGCGATGAATGCGTCCACCAGTTCATGCGGCCGGCCGATGTCGGACGCGCTCAGCGGGCCATCGCCACCGTGGTATTCGGATGCGCCGCGCGAATTGCCCTCGCAGCGCTTGAAGTACGGCAGCACGTCGTCCCAGCCCCAGCCCGTGTTGCCGAGCGAGGCCCAGTGGTCGTAGTCCTCGCGCTGGCCGCGGATGAAGATCAGGCCGTTGATCGAGCTCGACCCGCCCAGGCCCTTGCCGCGCGGCCAGTAGATCTGCCGGCCGTTCATCGTCGGCTCGGGCTCGGTCTTGAACATCCAGTTCCATGTCGGGTTGAACATGGTCTTGGCGTAACCGATCGGGATGTGGATCCACGGATACCAGTCGCGCTTCCCCGCCTCGAGCAGCAGGACGCTGAAGCGCCCATCCGCCGAAAGCCGGTTGGCGAGCACGCAGCCGGCCGATCCTGCGCCGACCACGATGAAATCGTATTCGGGCCCGCGGGTGGCGGCCGGAGCGCTGGGCACGTTTGGCGGCGACATTGTCTTTTGATAATGACACGCAAGATTCCATTTTTCAAACGATTGCTTGCCGATGGCGAATTTAGCTGCTAACGTTTTTCCTGCAATGCAGGAACGATGGGGCGCCGGATACCGGCCGCCGGCCGGGTCCAGGGGACCGTGCCGCAGCGGAGACGGAATCAGTCGGGTCGGCGTATTTCTGAGCGGTGTTCCAGGAGGAGATGCAATGCGTGACTCGAAGGGCAAGCGCCCGAATCGTTTGTTCGCGGCGGCGGCGTTTGTGCTGGTCGCGATGTTCACGGCCACGGGCGCCTTCGCCCAGCAGTTCAACCAGTGGGGCTGGCCGCAGCCGTACGAGCGCATCTCCGACAAGTCGATCGCCTGGATGAAAGAGCGCGGCTGGTGGCCGATGACCGTCGCCTACCAGCCCCCGTGGTCCGGCCAGAACGCGATCTTCGCGGTGATGAACCAGCAGAAGTTCCTGCAGGCGCGCGGCATCGAGGCCAACTTCCAGGCCTTCCCGTCCGGTCCGACGCTGAACGAGGTGTTCATCTCGGGCCGTGCACAGGTGGGCAACGGCGGCAACTTCCCGATGAACACGCTGATCGACCGCAACGTGCCGATGCGGGTGATCGCGCTGATGTCGCCGAACCTGCGCCACCAGATCATCGTGCCGAACGATTCGCCGCTGAAGACCATCGCCGACCTGCGCGGCGGCAACCCGGCCACCAAGGAACCGTGGGTGATCGGCATCGCCACCGGCTCCTCCGCCGAGTTCTACCTGCAGCTGTCGCTGGCGTCGAACAAGCTGGTGATCGGCAAGGACGTCACCTTCCGCAACATGCCCCCGCCCGAGCAGGCGCTGCTGCCGCGCGGCATCGACGCGATCGTGCCCTGGGACTTCACCAACTCGCTGGTGATCAACGAGCGCAAGACCGGGCGCCCGATCGACGTGCACTATCCCTACGTGATCTACCTGGGCGTCACCTATGTCCGCCAGGAACTGGTCGACAACGTGCCCGACGTGGTGCAGGCGCTCACCGATGCGATCGCCGAGTCGCAGCTGTGGATCCGCCTCAACCCCGAGCGCACGGTCGATGCGCTGCTGCAGGATCCCAACCTGAAGCTGGTGCCGCGCACGCTGCTCGCGCAGCAGGTGGCCGAGTACAACAACCAGTTCAAGCCGACCTACCTGTATCCGCACACCAGCTTCTGGTTCCGCGAGAACGACCGCACGGTGAACTGGCTGTACGAGACCAAGCGCATGAAGACGCCGCTGCTCGAGAAGGAGTTCCAGGCGGTGTTCCGTCCCGACTTCATGGAGCGCACGTTCAACCGGCTCGGCTGGCGGGTGCCGGCACAGCCGCCGTTCATCCCGGCGGGCTGGACCGGCACGGTGGGCAAGCCCCCGTATCCGGAATACCTGACCTTCCTGAACATGAAGGGGCCGCAGCCCTTCCCGGAGGCGGGCGACCTGGTGCGCCCGTGGAGCTTCAACGGGCAGATGTTCAAGCCCTGACCGCCTCCTGTGAACTGACGGGTGACGCAGGGTCTGAACGAGGAAAGTCATGTCCGAACGCATCGCAGCCGCGGCACCCGCGGCGCTCAGCGCCGCAGTACCGGGGGTGCAGGGGGCTGCGCCTGCGGCGCAGCCCGACACCTCGCATTCGGCGATCACTCCCGAGGAAAGCCGGGCGCTCGAGGCGCTGCGCCGGCCACCGAACCTGTTCCAGCGCTTCGCCCGCTGGATAGGCCTCGTGCTGTTCTTCTCCGGCTGGCAACTGCTGTCGGTGGTCGTCCTGCCGCGCATCGATGCCAACCTGGTGACGCTGATGCCACCGCCGACCGCAGTCGCGGCCGGTGCCTGGGAACTCATCCAGTCGGGTGACCTGGCCAAGCATTTCTGGGCCAGCCTGCAGCGCGAGGCGATCGCCTTCGCCTATGCGTCGGTGGCGATCCCGATCGGGCTGCTGATGGGCTGGTCGAAGACCGCGCAGAACCTGTTCGAGCCGGTCTTCGAGATGCTGCGGCCGATCCCGCCGATCGCCTGGATCCCGCTGGCCATCCTGTGGTTCGGCATCGGCGACCTGCAGAACCAGTTCATCATCTTCCTCGGCATCTTCTTCCCGCTGCTGATCAACACCATTGCCGGCGTGAAGAACGTCGAGCACAACGTCATCCGCGCCGCGCGTTGCCTCGGGGCATCCGAGACCGACGTGCTGGTGAAGATCGTGTTCCGGGCCGCGCTGCCGCAGATCGTCACCGGCGTACGCGTCGGCCTGGGCGTGGGCTGGATGGCGCTGGTCGCGGCCGAACTGGTGGGCGCAACCTCCGGGCTGGGCTGGCTGATCTCGGATGCACGCAGCGTGCTGCGCACCGACATCATCCTGGTCGGCATGATCTCGATCGGCATCGCCGGGCTGGTGATCGACCAGGGCCTGCGCTGGGTGGCGAAGAAGATGCTGCCGTGGTCGCTGGCGATGACTCGCTGAGCACCGTTCGCTGAACACGGCGCGCTGAAGAAGACAGGAGCGGCAACGATGGGCGTGCTCGACATTCGCAACGTGGTGAAGATCTATCCGGGACACGGTCCGTCCGACGACCCGGTCAAGGCGCTGGCCGACATCTCGTTCACCGTCCGGCAGGACGAGTTCTGCTCGGTGCTCGGCCATTCCGGCTGCGGCAAGACCACGCTGCTCAACATCATCGCCGGCTTCGACGACGCGACGCTCGGCAGCCTGCAGCTCGACGGGCGTCCGATCGGCAAGCCCGGCTGGGAGCGGGCGATGATCTTCCAGGACTATGCGCTGTTCCCCTGGCTCACCGTGCTCGGCAACGTCGCCTTCGGGCTCGAGATGAAGCGGGTGGGCGCGAGCGAGCGCGCGCGCATCGCGCAGCAGAAGATCGAACTGGTCGGCTTGCGCGGCTTCGAGCACCGCTATCCGCACCAGCTCTCGGGCGGCATGCGCCAGCGGGTGGCGATCGCCCGCGCACTGGCC
>JAIENF010000621.1 GCA_019751575.1 Burkholderiales bacterium | reverse complement strand
CCGCGTCGACCACCTCGGAGAGCCAGGCCGCCCCGGCCGCCGGCGGCAGCGCGGTCGTGCCCAGCGCGGGGAACGGAATGCCAGGGGATGCCGTCATCGCATCCACCCTCAGGCCGCCTGGCGGGCGCCGGTCACCCAGTCGTAGCCGCGGCTCTCGAGTTCCAGCGCCAGCGACCGGTCTCCGCTCTTCAGGATGCGGCCATCGGCCATCACGTGCACATGGTCGGGCACGATGTAGTTCAGCAGCCGCTGGTAGTGGGTGATCATGACGATCGCGCGGCCGGGACCGGCCAGCGCGTTCACGCCGCCGGCGACGATGCGCAATGCGTCGATGTCCAGGCCGGAATCGGTCTCGTCCAGGATGGCGAGCTTCGGCTCGAGGATCGCCATCTGCAGGATCTCGTTGCGCTTCTTCTCGCCGCCGGAAAAGCCGTCATTGACGCTGCGATCGAGGAAGCTCGGGTCCATCTCGACCAGCTTCGCCTTCTCGCGCACCAGGTCGTCGAACTCGAGCGGATCGAGCTCGTCGCGACCTTCCTCGATCGCCTTCGCGTTGTAGGCCAGGCGCAGGAAGGCGCTGTTGGTGACGCCGGGGATCTCGACCGGGTACTGGAACGCGAGGAACACGCCGGCGCGCGCGCGCGCGTCGGCCTCGAGCTCGAACAGGTTGCGTCCCTCGAACAGCACCTCGCCGCCGGTGACTTCATAGGCGGGATGGCCGGCCAGTACCTTGGAGAAGGTGCTCTTTCCGGAGCCGTTCGGCCCCATGATCGCGTGCACTTCGCCGGCACGCACGGTGAGGTCGAGCCCCTTCAGGATGGGCACGCCGTTGACCGTCGCATGGAGGTTGCGGACTTCGAGCAGTGTCGCTGCGTTGTTGTCGATCATCCTACCGATCCTTCGAGCTTGAGGCCCAGCAGCTTGGTCGCCTCGACGGCGAACTCCATGGGGAGGTGGATGAACACGTCGCGGCAGAAGCCGTTGATGATCATCGAGATCGCCTGCTCGGCGTCCACCCCGCGCTGGGCGAAATAGAAGAGCTGTTCCTCGCCGATCTTCGAGGTCGTGGCCTCGTGCTCGACGATGCTGGCCGGGTTCTGCACCGTGAGGTACGGGAAGGTGTTGGCCGAGCACCGGTCGCCGATCAGCATGGAATCGCATTGCGAATAGTTGCGGGCGCCGTCGGCGGACGCACCGATCTTCACCAGGCCGCGGTAGCTGTTGCTCGAGCGGCCGGCCGAGATGCCCTTGGAGACGATCTTGCTGCGGGTGTTCTTCCCGACGTGGATCATCTTGGTGCCGGTGTCGGCCTGCTGCATGTGGTTGGTCAGCGCCACCGAATAGAACTCGCCCGACGAACCCTCGCCCAGCAGCACGCAGCTCGGGTACTTCCAGGTGATCGCCGAACCGGTCTCGACCTGCGTCCAGGAAATCTTGGAATTGCGCCCCTGGCACAGGCCGCGCTTGGTGACGAAGTTGTAGATGCCGCCGACGCCGTTCTCGTCGCCCGCGTACCAGTTCTGCACGGTCGAATACTTGATGTCCGCGTCGTCGAGCGCGACCAGCTCGACCACCGCGGCATGCAGCTGGTTGGTGTCGAACTTCGGCGCGGTGCAGCCCTCGAGGTAGCTCACCGAGGCGCCTTCCTCGGCGACGATCAGCGTACGTTCGAACTGGCCTGAATCCTGGGTGTTGATCCGGAAATAGGTCGACAGGTCCATCGGGCACTTCACGCCCTTCGGGATGAACACGAACGAGCCGTCGGTGAACACCGCCGAGTTGAGCGCCGCGTAGAAGTTGTCGGACGTCGGCACCACGCTGCCCATGTACTTCCGGATCAGCTCCGGATGGTCGTGCACCGCTTCCGAGATCGAGCAGAAGATGATCCCGACTTCGGCCAGCTTCGCCTTGTAGGTGGTGGCGACCGACACCGAATCGAAGATCACGTCCACCGCCACCCCGGCCAGCGCGGCGCGCTCGTTCATCGGCACGCCGAGCTTCTCGAAGGTGCGCAGCAGTTCCGGGTCGACCTCGTCCATCGAGGCGAGCTTCTTCTTCGGCTTGGGCGCCGAGTAGTAGATGATGTCCTGGTAGTCGATCGGCGGATGCGACACGTTCTGCCAGGTCGGCTCGACCATCGTCAGCCAGTGCCGGTAGGCATCCAGGCGGAACTGCAGCAGCCAGTCGGGCTCGCCCTTCTTCGCCGAGATCATCCGGATCACGTCCTCGGACAGGCCGCGCGGCGCGGTCTCCGATTCGATGTCGGTGACGAAGCCGTGCTTGTACGGCTGGCTGACGAGTTGCTGCAGGACTGCGCTCATCTGTTGCTCCGCGGTCGTTGGTGCCGGGCCGTTCCGGACGATGCTGCCGCCGGGGACAAGGTCGGTGACGGCGCGCTCAGGCTATACCCTACTGGAACAGTCGGGATTATCTTATTGTTGACAAATTCGGTCAAGAATACCGGGCGTGTCCGGGCTACACGTTGAACGATTCCCCGCAGCCGCATTCGCTCTTCGCATTCGGATTCTCGAAGCGGAAGCTTTCGTTGAGCCCCTTGCGGACGAAGTCGACCGAAGTGCCGTCCAGGAACGGCAGGTTGCGGCGCTCGATCAGGACCTGGGTGTCGTGCGAGACGAACTGTTCGTCGTCGGGGCCGACCTCCTTCGCGATGTCGAAGGTGTAGGCCAGGCCGGAACAGCCGACCTTCTTCACGCCCAGCTTCAGGCCGATGCCGCCCGCCTTCTCGACCTGCTTGCGGATGTGCCTTGCGGCATTTTCGGTGAGGGTGATTGCCATGTCGATTCCTCCGTTGTGCGCGGGCGCTCAGACGGCCATTGCCGTGAGCTGCCGCAACCGGTTCGCGGTCGTCGCGACCGCCGCCGCGAAGTCGAGTACCTGCCGGCGATCGTTGGTCGGCCCGAGGCTGACCCGGACCGAACCGCGCGCCAGCTCGGGTTCGATGCCCATCGCCAGCAGCGTCGCCGACGGTTCGGTGCTCTTGCTGGAACAGGCGGCACCGCTGGCCACGCAGAAACCGAGCCGGTCGAGCTCGATCACCAGGGTTTCGCCATCGATGCCGTCAATCGCGAAATAGGTGGTGTTGGGGATGCGCGCCGCGGTACGCCCGAAGATCGTTGCACCCGCCAAGGCAAGCCGCTCGTCGAGTTCGTCACGCAATGCGCTGCAGTGCGCGGCAAACGCGCCCAGCCGCTGCACTGCGAGTTCGCAGGCCGCGCCGAATCCGACGATCGCCGGCACGTTCTCGGTACCCGAACGCATGCCGGATTCATGCCCGCCGCCATGCAGCAACGGCTTCAGTTCGATGCGCTTGTCGAGCACCAGCGCGCCGGCGCCCTTGGGGCCGCCCAGCTTGTGCGCCGACACGGTGAGGCCGTGCACGCCGAGCGCCGCGAAGTCGACCGGCACCTTGCCCAGCGCCTGCACCGCATCGCTGTGCATCCAGGCACGCGCCACCCGCGCCCGCGCGGCAATCGCCGCGACTGGCTGCAGCACGCCGGTCTCGTTGTTGGCGAGCATCGTCGACACGATTCCGGTGGGCACCGACAGCGCAGCCTCGAGGTCGTCGAGGTCGGCCACGCCGTCCGCGCCGACCGCCAGCCGGCGCAGCGTCCATCCGGCGCGCACCAGGTCCTTCGCCGGCACCGCCACGCAGGGATGGTCGATCGCGCTGACCACCACCTGCTGCGGCTTGAGCATCGCCGCCGCGCCCTTCACGAACAGGTTGTTCGCCTCGGTACCGCCGCTGGTGAACACCACCTGCGAAGGCTGCACACCGACCGCGGCCGCCACCTGTTCGCGCGCACGGTCGACGGCGCGCCGGGCGATCGTGCCCAGTTCATGCCGGCTCGACGCATTGCCGTGCTGCGCGCGCAGGAACGGCAGCATTGCGTCCAGCACCGCCTCGTCGATCGGCGTGGTCGCGTTGTGGTCGAGATAGACCGGGGCGTTCACGACAGTCCGACCACCGCACCGAGGTCGCGCGCCAGCGATTCACGGCGCTCGCGCAGCTTGATCACGTGGGTGTCGTTCGCGCGTTCGCGCTGGGCATCGACCAGCTGCTTCAGGCTGATGCCGCGAAGGTAGTCGAAGATATGGGAATTGAGGCTGGCCCACAGGTCGTGGGTCAGGCATTTCTGTTCGTCATGGCAGTTTTCGCGGCCACCGCACTGGGTGGCGTCGATCGGCTCGTCCACCGCCAGGATGATGTCGGCAACCGACATGTCGTCGAGCGCGCGGGTGAGCTTGTAGCCACCGCCCGGGCCCCGGACGCTGTCCACCAGCTGGTGGCGCCGCAGCTTGCCGAACAACTGTTCGAGGTACGACAACGAGATGCGCTGGCGGTTGCTGATCTCGGCGAGCGTGACCGGCTGGCCGCCGTAGCGCAGGCCGAGGTCGATCATCGCAGTCACCGCGAACCGTCCTTTAGTCGTCAATCTCATGCCGGCCTCCGCCATCGGGATCAGGGTTGACCACCGGGTAATGGTACTTAAACCCGATCAATTTGGTCAACTATAGGCGTTGTCCAGCCTTTCAAGTGCCACGCGCCGGTCGGCGGCGGATTCCGCAGCGCGTCAGGAGGATCGGCGGCGGTTGCCGGGCGGCCCGCACAGCGCCTCGGCCGCCGCCAGCACGCCGCGCAGGATGCTCACCTCCTCCTGCTCCAGGCGCGACTTCCGGGCCAGGCGGGCGATGCGCTCCATCAGGCGGCTCGGCCGGTCTGGCACCAGGAAATCCAGCGCCACCAGCGTCCGTTCGGCATGGGCGAGCAACTGCTCGACCTGCTGGTGCGTGGCCAGCGGTGAGTCGAGTGCATCGCCGGGCAGCACGCCGGTGCCCTGCCCGTCCGCGGCGATCGCGGCCATCCGCAGTTCGTAGCACAGCACCTGCACGGCCGCGCCCAGGTTCAGCGATGCATAGGTGCCGCCGGTCGGGATCCGGGCGAGGAAGTCGCAACGATTGACCTCCGCCCGCCCCAGCCCGTTGGTCTCGTTGCCGAACACCAGCGCGACCTCGCCATGGGCTGCCAGTTCGATCAGACGCGGCATCAGTTCGCGCGGCGGCATGGACACTGGCGCGTGCTCTCGCGGCCGGGCCGCGACCGCCACCACGGCCACGCAGCCCGCAGCGGCCGCATCGAGGTCCGGATGCAGCTCGATCGCGTCGATCAGATCGCGCGCGCCGGACGCCCGCCGGTAGGCCTCGTCGTCCGGAAACCGCTCAGGCTTGACCAGCGACAGGCGGGACAGGCCCATGGTCATCATCGCGCGCGCGGCCGCGCCGATGTTGCCCGGGTGGCGGGGCGAATGCAGCACGACGCGCACCCGTGACAGGCGTTCCAGAGGCGGGGGCGAGGGAACGGACGTCAAGGGTGCTAGACTCCGGCGCCTTCGTAACCCCGCCCGGCACCACCCGCCCGAACCGTCAGGACCCAGAGCCCGATGGCTCCGCGGACTCCGCGCACCGAAAGCCCGACATGCTGCATCCGATGCTCAATACAGCGGTCAAGGCCGCCCGCCGCGCCGGCACGGTCATCAACCGCGCCTCGCAGAACCTCGACGTGCTCACCGTGCGCAGCAAGTCGCCGAACGACTTCGTCTCCGAGGTCGACCGCGACGCGGAGGCGGCGATCATCGACGTGATCCGGAAGGCGTACCCGGACCATGCGATCCTGGCGGAAGAGAGCGGAAGTTCGGGGCAAGGCGAATACGAGTGGGTGATCGATCCGCTGGACGGTACCACCAATTTCCTGCACGGCATGCCGCACTACGCCGTATCGATCGCGCTGCGCCAGAGAGGCGTGCTGATGCACGGCGTGATCTACGACCCGGTCCGCAATGAACTGTTCACCGCATCGCGCGGCGCCGGGGCCTTCCTGAACGACCGGCGCATCCGGGTCAGCCGCCGCACGCAGATGGCCGACTCGCTGATCGGCACCGGCTTCCCGTTCCGGGAACTGTCCGACGTCGACGGCTACCTCGGCATGCTCAAGGCGGTGATGCCGAAATGCGCCGGCATCCGTCGCGCCGGCGCCGCCTCGCTCGACCTCGCCTATGTCGCGGCGGGCCGCTTCGACGCGTTCTGGGAATTCGGGCTGGCGCCGTGGGACATCGCCGCCGGCGCACTGATGGTGGCGGAGTCCGGCGGCCTCATCGGGGACGCCAGCGGTGAAGCCGGCTACATGGATTCGGGCGCGGTGGTCGCGGGTACGCCGAAGGTGTTCGCGCAGTTGCTGGGCACCCTGGCGCCGCACCTTCCTGCGCGCTACCGCCCGGTGCGCACGAAGGAAGCCATGCCCGCCAGCCCGCCCGCCGAGGGCTGAAAGGCCGGTCGTTCAGCGCCGGTTGATCGCGTACCGTCCCGGTCCCAGCAGGGCCACCGCCACGGCGGTGAACAGGAAGAACGCCTGCAGTTCGATCGCCCAGCCACCGGTGCGGCTGAGCGCGGCAACGTCTCCGGGATGGGCCAGTCCGATCGCGAACAGCATGTTCACCGCGATCAGCACCGCGCCGGTGCGCGCATGGAAGCCCAGGATCAGCATCAGCGGCGCCAGCACCTCGCCCACGTAGACGCCGTAGGCGATGAAGCCCGGCAGGCCGTTGCCTTCGAGCATCCCCTCGATGCCGGAGACGCCGGTGCGCAGCTTGGCGATGCCATGCAGCAGCATCAGCAGGCCAAGGGTCAGTCGAAGCACCAGCTTTCCGGCATCGTCACTCATCAAGGGGCTTTCGTCATCCGAAGGACCCCCATTGTTCCACGACCGTC
>JAIENF010000313.1 GCA_019751575.1 Burkholderiales bacterium | reverse complement strand
CGGCGGCAGCCTCGCCTGCACGCCTGCCGTCGGAAGCCGCCACGCCCGCGCCCTCGCTCGCGGCGCGCCTGCATCGCCTGGAGGCACGCGCAGCCGCATCCGCACGCCCGACCGACGATGCGCTCGCGGCGCGGCTGGGAGGCCGACTGTGCGGGCCCGGCCTGATCGAGATCGAACATCGCCACCCGCTCAGCGCGGCGCACGGCAATCGCCCGCTCGACACGCTGGCCGATCCGGACATCGACTGGCTGACCGGCCCGAGGCCTGCGGGCAGCTGCCGCGGCGAGCTCATCTTCATCGACACCGAAACGACAGGCCTGGCTGGAGGCACCGGCACGCTGGCCTTCCTCGTGGGCATCGCCCGCGTATCCGGGCCGGCACTGGTCGTCACCCAGTGGCTGATCACCTGCTTTTCCGCAGAGCAGGCAATGCTCGAGGCCCTGGTCCGTGCGCTTGCCCGCGCGCCGACCGGCACCGCACGCGCAGGCTGCGCGGATGGATCCGCCGATGCGCCCCCGGATGCCGCACCGATCGAACTGGTCAGCTACAACGGCAAGTCGTTCGACCTGCCGCTGCTGGCCACCCGATTGAAGCTGGCCCGGATGCAGCCCTCGCTGGCCGCCCACCCGCATCATGACCTGCTGCATCCCCTGCGCACCGCGTTCGCACGCCGCTGGCCGGACTGCCGCCTGCAGACCGCGGAGCGACTCCTGCTCGGCATCGACCGCGATGACGACCTGCCCGGGCACCGCATCCCGGCTGTCTGGGCCGACTTCGTGCAGTTCGGCGAGACCCGCGAACTCGACGCGCTGGTGCGGCACAACCGCATCGACCTGCTGTCGCTGGCCGCGCTCCTGCCGGCGCTCGGCCGCGTGTACCTCGAGCCTGCAGCGTGCGCGCCCGTGCCGTGCGGACCGGCCCAGCACGCGACGCCCGATTCCGCATCGATTGCCCGGATGCAGCGCCGCCGCCGCCGGCCCGAGTGCGCGCGTGCCCACCTGCTCGCGGGACAGGCAGCGCTAGACGGTCGCGCGCTGCATGAACTGGCCGACCTGCACCGCTCGCGTGGCGACTGGACCCTCGCCGAGCCGATCTGGCTCACGCTCGCACAGGCGGGCTCCATCGCCGCGATCGAGGCGCTCGCCAAGTACCATGAACACGTCACCCGGAACCTGGACGACGCCCTCGCATGGGCCGAGGCCCTGTGCCGTGCCGCGCCGGCCGAACCGGCGCATCGACGGCGGCTGTACCGGCTTCAGCGCCGCCGTGACCTGCGGCAGGCGCGGGCCGGCACGCTGTTCATCTGAACCTTGCCGGCAGCGACGGAAAAAAAACCGGACGGTGACGTCCGGTTGAAGCCTCGTCGGAGAGATTCACACGCATCCTCCGGGGGAGGAGCCCGGCGGACACGCGTATTAACGCACATTGTTCGCTTGAATTGACAATTATTTGTGTCTGTTTTTTGTTACACATTTCGACCGATGACAGGCCGGCTGCAGGTACGGGTGCATCGAGGCCGTCGGGCCGCGAGCACCCTCCCGGATGACGCCATTTCCCTTATCCACCGCTTTCGATTACTTTGCCGCCCGAACGCCTGAGCAATTCCACCCACCGAGACGGGAGCCCGCCGCGCCGTCCAACCCGAGGAGTCCTCACTACATGCAAGTCGATCGTCGCCGCCTGCTCGCCGCCGCTGCCGCAACGCCGCTGGTGCAACACATCCCCTCCGCATCGGCCCAGGCCTTTCCGTCCAAGACGATACGCATCGTCGTCCCGTTCCCGGCCGGCGGAACGACCGACGTCATCGCGCGCCTGGTCGCGCAGCGAATGACCGAATCGATGGGACAGCCGGTGATCGTCGAGAACCGCAGTGGCGCGGGCGGGACGATCGGCGCCGAAGTGATGGCGCGGGCCAACCCCGACGGCTACACGATGATGATGCACAACCTCACCTTCCCGCTCGCATCCACGGTGCAGGCGTTGCAGGGCAAGCCCCTCTACAACCTCGAAACCGATTTCGCTGGCGTATCGCTTTCGGCGAACGTGCCGTTCATGCTGCTGGCCCATCCCACCGTCCCCGCGAAGGACCTGGCGCAGTTCGCGAAGCTCCTCCAGGGCAACCGCAAGCTGTCGTACAACTATGGCTCCACCGGGCCGGGCTCGGTGATGAACGTCCTGGGCGAGATCCTGAAGCAGCAGGCACGCATCGAGATGACCCACATCCCGTTCAAGGGCGCCAACCCGCTGCGGCTGGAACTGCTTGCCGGGCGCCTGGATTTCGGCGGCGACCAGTTGTCGACCTGCCTGGAAAACATCCGGAAGGGCGAACTGCGCGCGCTGGCGACCACCGCGCCCACGCGGGTGAAGGCGTTGCCGGACGTGCCGACGGTCCGCGAGCTCGGTTTCCCGCTGCTCGAGATCGAAGGCTGGAATGGCCTGTTCGCGCCGGCCAAGACGCCCCGCGACGTACTCGATCGCCTGTCGAAAGAGGCAGCCGCCGCCGCGCGCCACCCGGACGTCGTGAAACGACTGGTCGAGCTTGCAGCAGACCCCGTGGGATCGACCGGCCCGGAAATGTCGGCGATGCTGCGCAGGCAGGTCGAACAGTTCGCGCCGATCCTGCGCAAGCTGAAGCTTGTCGTGGAATGACCGTTGCGCGGCGCAGGCAGCGCAACGCCTGACCGCCCCCGGAGCGAATGACGTCCAGCGCGCGGCCTGCCCGCGCTGGACGCGCCGAAGGGCCCGGTGCCTGCTTTGGTACACTCGCCGCTTTTCGCGAAATCCCGAGGAGAAGCTGATGGCCGCCACCCCCGCACCTGCCGAGTCGCTGACCGGTTACGTCGCCGATTTCATCGTCGGCACGCGTTATGAAGACATTCCGGCAGACGTGCTCGCGGTCGGGAAGAAGTCGATCCTCGACGGGCTCGGCCTGGCGCTGTCCGGATCCGTGGCCCACTCCGGCGAAATCGTGCGCGACTACCTGGCCGCACAGGGCTTTTCCGGCGGGCAGTGTTCGGCGATCGGCATGTCGCTCAAGCTGCCGCCCCGGTTCGCCGCGTTCGCCAACGGCGTGGGCATCCACGCCGACGACTACGACGACACCCAGCTCGCGGTGGCAAAAGACCGCGTGTATGGACTGCTGACCCACCCGACCGCGCCCTGCCTGCCTTCGGCGCTCGCGATCAGCGAACGCGACGGCCGCTCCGGCCGTGACCTGATGCTGGCCTACCACCTCGGCGTGGAAGTCGAGTGCAAGATCGCCGAAGCGATCAACCCGCGCCACTACCAGGAAGGCTTCCACGCCACCGCCACCTGCGGCACCTTCGCCTCGGCAACCGCGGCGTCGAAGCTCTACGGATTGCCGAAGGAAGCCGTGCTGCGCGCGCTGTCGATTGCCGGCAGCCAGTCCGCCGGCCTGCGCGAGAACTTCGGCACCATGACCAAGCCGTTCCATGCCGGCAAGGCGGCGGAGTCCGGCGTGTTCGCCACCGACATGGCGAAGATGGGCTGGACCGCCGCGCCGAACATCCTGGAAGCCGGCCGCGGCTTCTTCAAGGCCGCCGGCGGCGGCTGGGACGACGGCTCGATCCGGGGCATCCTCGGCAAGCCGTGGACGTTCGTGAACCCGGGCGTGTCGATCAAGCCGCATCCGTCCGGCTCGCTGACCCACCCCGGCATGACGAAGATGCTCGAGCTGATCAAGGCCAACGGCATCCGTGCAGACCAGGTTGAGCGCGTGAAGGTCGGCACCAACCACAACATGCCGAACGCCCTGATCCACCACCGGCCGCGCAACGAACTGCAGGCAAAGTTCAGCATGGAATTCTGCATGGCGATCCTGCTGCTCGACGGACGCGCCAACCTGCCCGAGTTCACCGACGATGTCGTGCTGCGGGCTGACGTGCAGGCGATGATCGAGAAGGTGGACTTCGGCGTCCATCCGGAAGCGGAAGCCGCGGGCTACGACAAGATGACCACCATCATCGAGATCCAGATGAAGGACGGAAGGGTCATCAAGGGCAGCGCCGACTTCGGCAAGGGCAGCCCGGCCAACCCGATGACCTACGAAGAAGTCGCGGACAAGTTCCACGGCTGCTGCGACTTCGCGAAGTGGCCGAAGGAGAAGGCGAAGCAGATCGTCGAGATGGTGCGCAACCTCGAGCAGTTGAAGGACGTGCGCGAACTGACCGCGCTGCTGGTCAGGTAGGCCGGCCCGCGATGAAGCGCTGGCGCAACCCGCAGTCCGTTTCCTTCACTGCGGCACGCCCGCGCTTCCTCGACGGCAGCGACACGCCGCGCGATTTCCTCGAGCGCTGCATCGCCACCATCGAGGCGCGCGAGCCGGTGCTGAAGGCGTGGGTCGCGCTCGACCTCGCAGCGGCCCGCGACGCGGCCGATGCATCGACCGCCCGCTACCGCGACGGCCGCCCATTGTCGCCGGTGGACGGCTGTCCGATCGGCGTGAAGGACATCATCGCGACCCGCGACCTGCCGACGCAGATGAACAGCCCGGCCTTCCTGGGCTGGCAGGCCGCCTGCGACGCGGCGCCAGTGCACGCGATGCGCAAGGGCGGCGCGGTGGTCGTCGGAAAGACGGTCACCACCGAGTTCGCGGTCGGCTACTCCGGGCCGACCACCAACGCATTCGACGCCGGGCGCACGCCGGGCGGCTCTTCCAGCGGCTCGGCCGCAGCGGTAGGCGCGGGCATGGTGCCCCTCGCCTTCGGAACCCAGACCCAGGGCTCCACCATCCGACCGGCCTCCTACAACGGTGCCGTGGGCTACAAGCCGACGCTCGGCATGCTGCCGCTGGGCGGCGTGCATCCGCTGTCGCAGACGCTGGATCACCTCGGCGTCATCGGTGCCACGCTGGACGATGTCTGGTGTGCCGCATCGCAGACCTCCACCGCGCTGGGCAGCCCCGGGCATGCCTCCCTGCCATCCGCAGGGCCGGCAGCGCCGCCCCCGGTGCGTCCGCGCCGGATGATCCACCTGCATACGAAGGGCTGGACGGAGCTGGATGCCGACACCACGGCGGCGTTCGGCGAGTTCACGTCGGCGCTCGCCGACCAGGGCGTGCAACTGATCAGCCGCGAGGATGACCGGCGCGTGGCGCAGCTCGAGGAAAAGCTGGACGCATGGGTGGACGAAGGCCTGGACCTGCTCGCCTACGAGATGCGCTGGCCGTTCGAAGCCTATGTCCAGGCACACGGAACGGTGATCGGCGAACGCATCCGCAGGTTCATGCAGCGCGCGCAGGAGATCACGCCGGCACAGTACGATGGCATGCTGGGCAACCGCCTGCGCATGCAGGCCGAGGTGCGCTCGGTGGCTGCCGGCACCGATGGCTTCGTCACCCTGCCCTGCTCGGGCATCGCACCGCGCGGCTTCGAGTTCACCGGTAGCCGGACGTTCCTCGCATACTGGTCATGCCTCGGGTTCCCGACGTTCAGCCTGCCGTTGATGGCGATCGATGCGATGCCCCTGGGCGTGCAGTGGATGGGCGTGGACGGACAGGACGGCACGCTCGCCGCGAGCGCCAACTGGTGCATGCAGACCCTGGCCTGAACACGTGGCACCCGCAAGTACCTCGAGCCATACACCAAGGAGTCGAAGATGCACAAGGCAGCCATGACAGCCACGGAAGACCGTACGGCACGAACCCGCATGCCCATGCCGGGCGCCACGGCATGCACCGGCGCGGCGATCGCATGCGCCTTGCTGATGGGCCATGCACCGATCGCCGCGGCACAGCCGAAGGACGCCGCCGGCGGCTGGCCCGACCGCCCGATCCGCCTGATCGTGCCGTTCGCCCCCGGCGGCAGCACCGACGCCGCGGCACGGATCATCGGGCTCAAGGTGACCGATCTCTGGGGGCAGCAGATCCTGATCGACAACCGGCCGGGCGCCACCGGCATCATCGGTTCAGAGATGGTCGCCAAGGCCAATCCGGACGGCTACACGGCACTGTTCGGGACCATCGGTTCGCATTCCGTGAACGTGAGCCTGTTCAAGCTCAGCTACGACCCGCTCAAGGATTTCGAGCCGGTGACCATGACCGCCGCGGTCGGCAACGTGCTGGTGGTCAATTCGAAGTCGCCGGTGAAGTCGGTGAAGGACCTGATCGCCCTCGCCCGCCAGAAGCCCGGCGAGCCGACCTTCGCATCCTCCGGCATCGGCGGCGCACCACACCTGACCGGCGAGTTCTTCGCGCTGCAGACCGGCACGAAGCTGACCCATGTCCCGTACAAGGGTGGCGGCCCCGCGATGGCCGACCTGGTCTCGGGCAACGTGACGATGAGCTTTGCGTCGATGACCTCGGCCCTGCCATTCATCAAGGACGGCCGGCTGCGGCCGCTCGCCGTGTCCTCGCGCACCCGATCGGGACAATTGCCCGACGTGCCGACGATGATCGAGGCCGGCCTGCCGAACTTCGAAGTCCGCGACTGGCAGGGCATCTTCCTGCCGCGCGGCACGCCGCGTCCCATCGTCGACAAGCTGGCGAATGGCGTGATCAGCGTCCTCCGGCAGCCGGATACCGTCGAGCGTTTCACCGCACAGGGCATGGACATCATCGCCAGTTCGCCGGACGAGTTCCGCAAGGCGATCGCCTCCGAGATCGTGCGCTGGGCGAAGGTGGTCAAGGAAGCGAACATCCAGGCGCAGTAGGCGCGGGAGCCGGTCATGCGGGACGCACTCGAAGCCGCCGCCAAGCGCAGCCCGCATGCGCCGGCGCGCGCACGGCATTTGCTGGCCGCAGCGTGGGTGGCCG
>JAIENF010000273.1 GCA_019751575.1 Burkholderiales bacterium | reverse complement strand
GGACGTCGGCAACCTCGTCGCCACGGCCCTCCGGCGCGCGGGCGATGGAAGCCTCGGCCTCTGACGCCGCACGGACCAGCGGCGCGGCGGCCACCTTCAGGCGATCGATCGCCTCGGCCACCCTCGCCATGCGATCGAGGACCAGCGGCAGGTCCTGGCTCCGGCACGCGGCCTCGGCCTCCGACGCGAGCGCATGGATCCCGTTCGCGCCGAGGGTGCCAGCCGAGCCCTTGAGCCGGTGCATGCGCATCGCACAGTCGGCGAAGGCTGCAGCATCCAGCACGCCGGCCGGGATCGACGCATCGACCGGATCGCGCACCCAGCGCACCAGCATCCGTCGGAACAGTTCGGCATCGTTGCCCATCCTGCGCCGGGCGTCATCACTGTCGATGCCTTCGACCTCGGGCCAGGGCACGACGACCCCGGGCGGCGTGCCCGACGCGCCCACGCCGGCCTGCCGGGCGTCCGCATGCGCCGGGACCGGGGGGGGATGGCGCAGGTGGCTGCGGATGCAGGCCACCGCAGCCGCGGCCTCGAACGGCTTGCTGATGAAGCCGTCCATCCCGGCCGCGGCTGCGCGCTGGCGTTCGCTGGTCAGGGCACCGGCGGTCAGGGCGATGATCGGCAGCGCAGCGAGGCCGAGTTGCCCGCGGATGCGCCGGGTCGCCTCGTGTCCGTCGAGCACCGGCATCTGCACGTCCATCAGCACGACGTCATAGGCGGCCGGCAGCGCACTCAGCACGTCGAGCGCCTCCTGGCCGTTGCGCGCCACGTCCACGTGCGCACCCTCGATCTCGAACAGTCGTTTCGCGACCTCGAGGTTCATCTCGCTGTCGTCCACCACCAGGATGCGCAGCGCCTCGAGCCCGCGCGAACCGCTGGGGGGCGCATCCACCGGCACCGGCAGGCGCGATTCGTCGGACAGTGCCAGCGGCAGCTCGACATGGAACACGCTGCCCATGCCCGGCGTGCTGTGCACGCCGATCGTGCCGTCCATCAGCCGCACCAGCCGGCGGACGATCGACAGGCCGAGGCCGGTGCCGCCGAAACGCCGCGTGGTCGATGCATCGGCCTGCGAGAACGGCGCGAAGATCAGCCCCTGCTTCTCCGGCGCGATGCCGATGCCGGTGTCGTGCACCTCGAAGCGCACGATGGCCGGGGACGCCTCGGCCACGGGATGCACCGCGCGCACGACGAGGCGCACCCTGCCCTGCTCGGTGAACTTGATCCCGTTCGTGAGCAGGTTGCTCAGCACCTGGTTGAGCCGCAGCGGGTCGCCTTCCAGCACCACCGGCAGGTCGGCCGCCACTTCCACGTCGAGCGCGATCCCCTTCGCATCGGCCTGCACGCGGGCGATCGCGGCGACCTCGTCGATCAGCGTGCGC
Organism: Burkholderiales bacterium; assembly: GCA_019751575.1. Lineage (GTDB taxonomy): Bacteria > Pseudomonadota > Gammaproteobacteria > Burkholderiales > CAIKXV01 > CAIKXV01. Next base: position 5,351 of record JAIENF010000273.1, on the reverse strand, counting down.
AACCTGAAGGACTGGCGTTCGATCTCGAGCTCCCCGGCTTCGATCTTCGACAGGTCGAGCACGTCGTTGATCACGGCGAGCAGGGAATTGCTGGACAGGCGGATCTTGCCGAGCAGGTCGGCCTGGGCCGGATCGAGCCCGGTCCTGTCGAGCAGGTAGGCCAGCCCGATCACCGCGTGGATGGGGGTGCGGATCTCGTGGCTCATGTTGGCGAGGAACTGGCTCTTTGCCTCGCTGGCCTGCTCGGCCTGCCGGGTGCGCGCTTCCAGCGCGGCGTTCAGCGCCTGCAGTTGCGCCTGCGCTTCCTTCAGGTCGGTGACATCGAACACCAGGGTATAGAAGCCGACCACTTCACCGCCCTGCACGTCCGGCAGGTAACGCGCCAGCGCATGGCGTTCGCCGTTGCCGTCGGCGCGCGGGAAGGAGCGCTCGAACGTCTGTTCCTCGCCGCGCAGCGCCGCCTCCGCCCACGGCAGGCTTTCCGCGTACAGCGCGGGCCCGAGCAGTTCATGCATGTGCATGCCCTGCATCGTCTCCAGCGGAAAGCCGAACCACTCCTCGAAGGCCCTGTTGGCGAACCGGCAGGTCAACTGCCGGTCCCAGTAGCCGATCACCGAGGGCGTGGCGTCCAGGATCCGCTGCAGGTCGTAGCGCGCGGCGGCAAGCGATGCTTCGCTCGTGGTCAGCCGCGCATTCGTGGCCTGCTGGGCGGTATCACGCTCCTGCAGCGTCTGGATCATCGTGTCGAACGCCCGGGACAGCTCACCGAACTCGTCGTCCGACTGGTAGCCGGTGCGTGCGCTCAGGTCGCCGGATTCCACGGCGGCCGCCGTGCGTTGCAGGCGGACCAGCGGCCTGAGCACCCGGCGCAGCACGACGAAGCAGAACATGCCGATCAGCGCGACGAACGTGGCCTGGTTGGCCAGCGTTATCCGGCGCTGGACGATCTCGCGCCCACGGCGGATGTCGCTCAACCGCTCTTCCAGGTCGAAGGCCGCATCGCTGATCCGGCGTGTCTCGGCGATCACGTTGTTCGACAGCATCTCGAGCCGCGGCTGCATGCGCGGCCGGTCAGCGTCTGCGGAAGCCGCCTCGATCGCCGCGAACAGGTCGGGCAGGCTTTCGGTCACGCGCAGCATGACGGCGATGTCCTCGTTCAGGGTGTCCAGCTGGCCACTGAGCCGCAGCAGGGTCCCGGTCACCTCTCCATGGACGGCTCGCCATTGCCGGCTTGCGCGCGGGGTTGCATTGAGCAGGTAGTCCTGGGTGAGCACCAGCAGGCTTGCGGCGTCGCGGGAGATGCGGCCCAGCTCCAGCTGGAACCGGTCGAGCTGCTCGTCCTGTCCCAGGCGCACTTCGTACACGACCATGCGCACGGAGACCACGGCCAGGGCGAGCGCAAGGCCCAGCAGGATCAGGTGGCGGATGCGCATCAGCGATTACCTGACCAGGCGCACCGCACGCGGATCCACCTGGCGCAGCGGCTCCACCCGCACCATGTCGAGGTACTCCGGCGCCCGCGTCCCGGGCGGCACCAGCTTCTCGCGCAGCGCCCAGCGCACCTGCGCCTCGAGCTGGGACACGAGCGGCTGCGACAGGTGCAGGCGGTACTCGAAGGCATCCCAGGTACGCTCCACCTCCTTCACGTCGATCTTCAGGATGCCGGCCGCCACCTGCCGGGCCTCGGCCGGGTTGCGCCGGATGAATTCGTTCGCGCGCTCCACGGCGCGCAGGAGCCTCGCCGCATCGGCATCGCTGACGCCGGCCGAGGCCGACGCGCTGACCAGGTTGAAGTTCACCGCGAAGAATCCGGGGCCTGGCGCTATCCGGCCGTTCGGCCCGAGCTGGCGCAGCGCGTCGGAGGCGAAGGTCCCGAACAGTCCGGCGGCATCGACCTCGCCGCGCACCAGGGCATCGACGACACGGGTCGGCTCCATCAGGACCAGCGTGATGTCGGCGGTCGTGAGCCCGTAGTAGAGCAGGTAGGTGTCGACGAAGAAATGCCCGCCGGACGCACGCGGCGTGCCGATCCGCTTGCCGCGCAGGTCGCCGGGCTTCTGGATGCCACGGTCGTTGCGCACGACCATGCTGTTGTCACCGATGGAGCGGGTGACCGTCGCGATGATGGAGAAGTCGTTGCGCTTGAGGCTCGCGAACATGATCGGCGCATCGGCAACCGTCGCGAACTGCACCTCGCCCGCCAGCAGCCGCTCGAGTCCGATCCGTCCGACCGGGAAATGCAGCACCCGCAGCGGGAGCCCTTCCGCCGCGAAGAAACCCATCTTGTCAGCAAGCAGCACGGGCAGCGCATGGGGGCTGTCGGTGACCGCCAGCGTGAGCGGGCTTCGGCCGGCACCGGACGTGGCCTGCGCGGCTGCGCCACCCGGCAGGAGCGCCAGCGTCGTGCCGGCGGCGAGCAGCCGGCGCCGCGAGGGACAGGCGCTCACTGGACCAGCCTCACCGAGCGCGGGTCCAGCTGCCGCAGGGGGCCGGGACGCAGGAGGTCGAGGAAGTCGGGCATCGCCGTGCCTGCCGGAACCAGTTGCTCGCGCGTGGCCCATCGGAACTGGCTCTCCAGCACGTGTATCAGCGACTGCCCCAGGTGCAGCCGGAACTCGTAGTGGCCCCAGGTCGCGGCGATGGCCGCACGATCGACCTTCAATGCCTCGGACACCAGCCTGATCGACTGCTCGGGATTCTTGCGGAGGTAGTCCTCCGCGCGGCGCAGCGCACGCAGCAGCTTCACGTCGTCTTCCTCGCTCGATCCCGCCCGTCGGGGTGCGCTGACCAGGTTGAAGATCACGCTGAAATAGCGCATGGGGGGCAGCGCCACGCCCCGACCGCCGAGGTCGCGCAGCACGTCGTGCACCTGGGTGCCGAACACGGAAACCGCATCGACCTCCCCGCGCACGATCGGACCGTTGAGGTCGTCAGGGTCGAGCCACGACACCTCCGCGTCTGCCGGGCCGAATCCGTTGTAGGTCAGGACGCTGCGCATGAAGTAATGGCTGCTGGTCCCCTTGATCGCGCCGATGCGCTTGCCCTTGATGTCGGGCACGGCGCGGATCCCGCGGTCGGTACGCACCACGATCCGGTTCTCCATGCTCGAGGTCGTCAGGGTGGCGAGGACCGAGAAACCCGGGTTCTTCAGGCTGCTGAACATCAGCGGCGTATCCGCGGAGGTCGCGAACCGCGCCTGCCCGGACAGCAGCTTTTCCATGCAGGTGCGTCCGACCTTGCAGCGGTCCAGGCGCACGTTCAGGCCCTCCGCGGCAAAGTAACCGTTCGCGGCCGCGACATAGACGGGCGCGGCGAACGTGTTTTCGAGCACTGCGATCACCATCGGCGCCGATGGCAACCCGGCCGCGAGCGCGCTGGCGGCCCAGAAGGCTGGGACGGCCATCAGGCAGGCCATTGCGCTTCTGAGGACGGCCATGCAGGACCGCAAGGTGCGTACTGGCCGCGGTATGGTTGCGGTCATCGAGGATTCCGGAGGCTGGGCGATGCGGGGTCGAGGCGTGGACCCGTCAATCTGGTTTCGGCACGGCGCGTGCAATCTTGAGCCCGGACGCGCGACGCAGGCCCACCCGGCGCTGCAGACCTCGCGGTTTCGGTCATCGGGCCGCGTTCGCCACTGCAGGCTCAGTCGGCGCGGATGCCGGCCGCCTTCACGACCTGTGTCCAGCGCGCGATCTCGGCGTTGATCTGGGCGGCAAACTGGGCCGGCGTGCTGCCTACCGGCTCGGCCCCCTCGGTGGCCAGCAATGCCTTCATTTCCGGATTGTTCACCGCCTTGACGGCTTCCGCATGCACCCGTTCGATCACCGGGCGCGGCGTCTTCGCGGGCGCCAGCAGCCCCGTCCATGAAGAATACTCGAAACCCGGTACGCCTGACTCGGCGACGGTCGGCAGTTCCGGCAACACGGCGGCCCGGCGCGCGCCGGTGGTCGCCAGCGCCCTCAGGCGGCCGGCGCGCACCTGCGGCAGCGACGTGGAGATCGTGGCCATGTTGACCTGGACCTCGTTGGTCATCAGCGCCTGCACCGACGGAGCGCCCCCCTTGTAGGGCACGTGCACGAGGCGCGTGCCGGTCAGGTGCATGAACAGCTCCATCGACATGTGGGTGCCGGTAGCCGCCCCGCTGGTGCCGTAGTTGAGCACGCCCGGCTTCGCGCGGGCGAGGGCCAGCAACTCCTGCACCGTCTTCACCGGCAGCGACGGGTGGACCACCAGCAGGTTCGGGAAGGCCGACAGCACGGTGATCGGGGCGAAATCGCGCTGGCTGTCGAACGGCAGCTTCGCATGCAGCGCGGGCGTCGCCGTGAACGAGGCCGCGACCGCCAGCAGGGTGTGGCCGTCGGGTGCCGCCCGGGCGACGATCTCGGTGCCGATCACGCTGCCAGCCCCGGGCCGGTTGTCGACCAGCACGTTCTGGCCGAGGGCCGACGAAAGGTGCGTGGCGAGCGGACGCGCGACCAGGTCGGTGGACCCCCCCGCACTCTGCGGCACGATGAGCCGCACCGGCTTCAAGGGCCATGCCGCGCGGGCCGGCACTGGCGGTGCCGCGGCGAGCGCAGGCGCGATCGGCACGAGGGGCGCACCCGCGAGCGCGGCGAGCACGGCGGCAGTGGAGGTGGCGGTGGCAGCGTCTCGAACGTTCATCGGTCCGTCAATCCGCGCTCAGGTTCAGTGCCTTCACCAGCTTCACATTGTGGCTGATGGTTTCCTGCACCAGCCGGCGGAACTCTTCGGGCGTGGTGAGCATGATTTCGGTGGCCTGCAAGGCCATCTGGGTACGGACTTCAGGACGCGCCATGGTCGCCACCAGCCCGCCGCGCAGCCGGTCCAGGATCGGCGCCGGCGTCTTCTTCGGCGCGATCACGCCATTCCACGCGCTGTAGCTGTAGCCGGGCACCGTCTCCGCGATCGCCGGCATGTCCGGCAGCAGCGAGGTGCGCCTGGGCAGCGTATGGCCCAGCGCCCTCACCTTGCCGCCCTTGATCAGCCCGAGCGAGGACGGGGCCGGGTTGATGGACCACTGCGACTCGCCGCTCATCACCGACGGTACGGCTGCGCCACCCTTGAACGGGACATGCAGCGAATCGAACTTGCCCAGGCTGAGCAGCAATGCACCGGCGAGGTGGCTCTGCGACCCCGGCCCGGCCGAAGCCATGTTCATCGCGCCCTTCTTCATGCGCGCCATCTCGACCAGTTCGGCGACGCTGGCCAGGCCGAGCGCCGGTGTCACGATCAGCACGTTCGGCGTGACGCCGATCGTGGTGATGAACGCGAAGTCGTTCAGCGGGTCGAACGGCTGGCGCTTCTGCACGAAGGGCGCCACGGTCAGCGCC
>JAIENF010000394.1 GCA_019751575.1 Burkholderiales bacterium | reverse complement strand
GGCAGCAGCATGCGTTCGAGCGCGTGTCCCAGCCTCGGGTACAGCCATCGACGCAGCCGGTTCGACGTCGTCCCGGGATGGTCCGGGGCAGGGTGTCCTGTGGGCATGATCGATCCAGTCTCCAGTTCGTGCGCGGGTTGAGGGAAGGCGGCGCGGATCAGCGCGTGCCCGCGACTGCCTGCGTGCCAGCCTGCGCGAGCGCCGAAAGCACGATGTCGCGGGTCAGCAGTTCCGGCAGCAGCACCGGTGCGGCCTGTCCCGGCAGGTACAGCACGTACACCGGTACTCCGCTTCGACCATAGCCGGCCAGTGCTTCGCTGATCGCGCGGTCGCGCCGTGTCCAGTCGGCGCGCAGGGTGCCGACATTGCGATCGGCGAACGCCTCGCGCACCGCCCGGGTATCGAGCACCAGCTGCTTGTTCGCCTGGCAGGTCACGCACCACGCGGCGGTGAAGTCGATGAACACCGGGCGCCCGGCGGCGCGGAGTTCCGCCACCCGGTCGGCAGTCCATGGTTGCCAGGCGGTCGCATCGTCCGGTCGCCGGTCGGCACTGGCGCTGCCCCCGGCAGGATCGTCGCCGGGTGCTGGCCACGCAGCAAGGCCGCCGGCGAGCGCGATCGCCAGGCTGGCCACGATCGCCGCGGTCCGGGTGCGCGCAGTCGCTGCGGGCACCGCGAAACGGCCGTAAAGCCATGCGGCCAGTGCGACCAGCACCAGGCCGGCCAGCAGACCGAACACGGCGTCGATGCCCGACTGCAGGCCGAGCACCCAGGCCAGCCAGGCGACGGTCGCGAGCAGCGGGAACACCATCGCCTGGCGGAAGGTCACCATCCAGCGGCCTGGCCGAGGCAGCCGCCGCGCGAGCGCGGGTACGAACGAGAGCAGCAGGTAAGGCAGGGCCATGCCGAGCGCCAGCGCGCCGAACACGGCCAGCGCATGCGGTGCAGGCTGCGAGAGCGCATAGCCGAGTGCCGCACCCATGAATGGCGCAGTGCAGGGCGCCGCCACGGCCACGGCGAGCACGCCGGTGAAGAACGACCCGGCCGGGCCCTTGCGCTCCGGCACGTTGCCGGCCAGCGCGGCGACCCGCGAACCGACCTCGAACACGCCGGCGAGGTTGAGTGCGAGCAGCGTGAACAGCACGGCCATCGCCGCGACGAACGGTGGCGATTGCAGCTGGAATCCCCATCCGACCTGTTCGCCGCCCGCGCGCAGCGCGATCAGGGTTCCGGCCAGTGCCCAGAACGAGGCGAGCACGCCGGCGCCGAAGGCCAGGCCATTGGCGCGCAGGCCGCGCGGGTCGGAACTGGCCTGCTCGACGATGGCCATCGCCTTCAGCGAAAGCACCGGGAACACGCAGGGCATCAGGTTCAGCACGATCCCGCCGGCGGCCGCGAGCAGCAGGGCGAACAGCAGGCCGAGGGGGGCCGAGGACTGCGCCGGGGCAGCAGCCCCTGCAGGCGGGGCGGCAGCGGCCGTGCCGGCCACGGTGGTCGTCGTCAACAGCGGGCCCAGGTCGGGCAGGTCCGTTGAAAACGGTGCGCCGATGGTCGCCGCCGACGGCTGTCCGGCACCGAAGCCGCCTGCCGCGACGAGCAATCCCTGCATGCGCTCGACCGGCGTGAACGGCTGCGGAAGCAGCGGCACCTCGATCAGCAGGCCGTCGCGATGGTGCGCGACCGTCTGCGCCGCGGCATGCGCGACCTGTCCTTCGGTCGCATTGAAGAAATAGACTTCGCCCTGCGCTGCCGAGATGCCCTCGGGTGCACGCAGCGCGATCTGCAGCCGCGCGCCGCTGACCCGGGCCGTCGTCGTCCAGCCCGGCAGGGTGGCCGCCGGCAACGCGGCGCGCGCGGCGGCGAAGAGTGGCGCGAACCGCGGATCGGGCAGCGCGGCGATCGGCGCGACCGGCAGCGTGAAGCCGACCGGCGCGGACTCCGGGATGCAGACTTCCCGGCACACCAGCCAGTCGGCCTGCGCGGACACCTGCAGCACCGAGCCCGCGAATCCGTCCGGGACGCTGAGCTGCACCGGCAGCAGCACTTCGGTCTCGTAGCCGTAGTTCATCAGCGGGCCGACCGGAAGCCGCTTCGGCACCGGCCAGGACAGCGGACCTGCCGTCACGCCCGCGGGCAGGCGCCAGTCGAGGGTGGTGGCCAGCCCGGAATCGCCCGGGTTCATCCAGTACGTGTGCCAGCCGGGGCTGATGCGCATGCGCAGCAGCGCATGGAAGGTCTCGCCCGGACGCACCGTGCTCGGCTCGGCGAGCAGTTCCACCTGGACCCGGTTCTGCCCGGTCGGCAACCCCTGGGCGTCCACCGTGCCAGCCGACAGCATCGCCAGCAGCATCAGCCAGGCGGCCGCTGCATGCAGGGCATGGGTCATGGACCTGCGGCGCGCTGGACGTGATGCTTCGGTCATCGGGACGTCGATCATAACAGGGGCGGGAAGCGGGCCGGAGCCCGGGCACTGACGTGAGGACAGACGCGGCGCCCCGTGGGCACCGGCTGCCGGAGGATCGGACATCCTTTCTACGTCCGGGCGGCCCGTCCGGATTCAGCGGTCCTGGACCTGCCCGTCGATGGCAGGGTACCTCAGTGCCCGGTCAGTTGAGCAGGAACGCAGGCGGAACGGTCTCTATCACCAGCCGACGATAGGCCATCTGGGCGTCGGCGATGTCGAGCGAGATCGTGTTGCGCGCGTCGGTGATGATCGCCCCCCGGCGCAGGGTCTCGGAATCGAGCTTGTTCGGACGTTCCAGCATGGCCTGGAGCGTGGCCGCATGCCTGGGCGGTGCATCGCGCAGGCGCACCGGCTCTGGCGGTACCAGCCGGGCAGCGCTGGCGACCACGAAGCTGTTCACATGCCGGGCGCCGGCCGCGTCCGGGCGATAGACGACGATCTCCGGCAGTTCGGAATGCAGCGTCACCAGGAAATGGGCGTAGACCGACGGCCGGTCGAGGTCGACGAAGGTGTTGAACACCGCCACGCCGTCCGGCTTCAGGCAGGTGCGCAGGTCGTTGAAGAAATCACGGGTGATCAGGTACTCCGGGATGCCGTCGCCATGGAACAGGTCGACCACGATCACGTCGTAGCCGGCCTTGCAGCCGCGCAGGAAGGTGCGCGCGTCGGCCTCGACCGCGCGTACCCGTGCGGTGTCGAAGCCGAAATGTCGCTGCGCGACCTCGAACGAGACCGGGTCGATCTCGACCGCGGTGACATCGACCCCGTTTCGCGCGAGCGTCATCGGCACCACGCCCGCACCCAGTCCGAGCACCAGTGCGCTCGATGCCTGGGGCCGGTAGGCCTGCACCAGCCCCTCGAGCCCGTAGGTGAAGAACGACTGCGACCGGTTCGCGGCATCGAGCGTGTTCTGCACCAGGCCGTCCTGGAAATAGATGCGCAGCTGTGCATCCGGCTGGGCGTCCACCGGCCCGGCGAGGATCTTCACGGTGCCGAACAGGGAACCGTACTCTGCGGTCTTCTTCCACTCGATGCCGCCGTACCGCGCCGGCCACATGCGGTCCAGGTAGGTGTCGGAAAATGCGAGCAGGCCGCCCGAGGCCAGCGTGCCTGCGATGCCGACGGCGAGCAGCCGGCTGCGGCTCGCCACCGGCACCGGGGGACGCAGCGCGCCGGCGAGCGACAGCACGGACAGCACCAGCGCGACAGCCAGCACCGCGTTGTAGTTGGACATGTACGGCATCAGCACGAAGGCGGTGACGATGACCCCCGCCACCGAGCCCACCGTGCTGACGAAGAACACCCGGCCGGAACCGGCGTCCAGCTGCTCGAGGACCGCAGCCTGCCGATCGTCGCCCCGCGCCGGCTTCGAATCGCGCCGGGACGCTGCGGACATCGCCGATTGCGTCATGATCGCCACCAGCAGCGGGTTCATCGCCGAGGTGGTCAGCAACGGCAGGAACAGCAGGACCATGCATGCGATGAAGGCGCCGACCACCAGGTCGAAGCTGGCCAGCGAATGGAAGGCGTACGGGTAGACCAGGCAGGCGCCGACGATCGCCAGCCCGGCCCAGGCCGGTTGTGCCAGGTACCACTGCGCCAGCCGTTCGATCGAGGGCTTCCGGCTGGAATGGGTCACCAGCCCGCCGCACCAGTAGCCGGCAGCCAGCGCGACGAGGGTGATCGAAAGGATGCCGGTCCAGATGTAGATGCTCACGCCGAAGTAGGGCGTCATGATCCGGGATGCGAGCAGTTCCAGCGCGAGGATCGCGCCGCCGGTGGAAAAGATGATCGCGTGCAGCAGGAACATGGATGAAGGTCCGGAACGGGTCGCCTGGACGACGACGGGGTATTCTCGCGGTCGCGGATTGTACGGCTGGCGCGATGCCGCCGCACCGGTCAAATTGCCGCCTGCGGCGTTTGCTAGACTCGTTCCCCAGGAATTCGCTGAAAGGTCGTCGATGAAGCCGTATCCCGATTCCAGCCGCACGGCCCATGCGGCCGGCCCCCTGTGCACCTGCCCGGCACGATCCGGCCGGGTGCTTGCCGCGGCCCTGCTGTCGGTGGCGCTCGCCGTACCGCTGTCGTCGGCGACGGCCTGGGCGCAGGCTGGCGCCGCGCCCGTCACGCGCGCTGCGCCCGATGCGGGCATCGTCGACGAAGACACCGATACTCCCTACGTGCCGACGCCTGCGGACGTGGTCGAGCGCATGCTTCACCTCGCGGGCGTCGGCAAGGCCGACTACCTGATCGACATCGGCTCCGGGGACGGGCGGATCGTGCTGACGGCGGTGACGAAGTTCGGCGCGCGCGGGCATGGCATCGAGATCGATCCGCGGCTGATCGAACGCAGCCGGCTGGCGGCAAAGAAGCTGGGCATCAGCGACCGGGCGCAGTTCCTCACCCAGGACCTGTTCGAATCCGACTTCTCCAAGGCGACGGTGATCAGCGTCTACCTGCTGCCCAAGGTGATGCAGCTGCTCACGCCGAAGCTGGCCGCGCTGCGCCCGGGGACGCGCATCGTGTCGCACGACTATGCGATGCTGCCGGAATGGCAGCCGGACATGACGTTGCGGATGTTCGTTCCCGACAAGCCGGTCGGTCGTGACCGGCACAGCACGTTGCTGCTGTGGACGGTCCCCGCACCGGTGGCCGGGCGCTGGACCTTCGACCTTCCTGCGGCGCAGGGCGGCGGGCGGGTCGAGATCGCGGTGTCCCAGTCCTACCAGATGCTCACCGGCAAGGCGACGCTGAACGGGCAGCCGCTCGACCTCGCCGGCCTGCGCATCGATGGCGAGCGCCTGCGCTTCGCGCTCGAGCCGTCCGGCCGCGCGGAACGCTTCCGGCACGAATTCGACGGGGTGGTGAAGGGGGACGGCGTCGCCGGCACGGCGACGTTCAATGCACGCTCGGCCGCCACCACCGCGAAGTGGGAAGCCCGGGTCGCGCGCTGAGCCCGGCGAGCGTGGCTTGGCGCAGGCGCGTTTTCTGCGTGCAGCAGCCCTCGCTGGCCGACGGCGCGGTGCACCTGCCGGGCGGCCGATCGACGATCCAGAAACCCGGTCGGACCGGGAAACCCGAAGGAGAATCCCTTGGCAAAACGCAGCGCCGGCAAGGCACCCCGCATCGACATCGGCATCGGCGAAAAGGACCGCGCGGCGATCGCCGGCGGGCTGTCGAAGCTCCTGGCCGACACCTATACCCTGTACCTGACCACGCACAATTTCCACTGGAACGTGAACGGGCCGATGTTCAACACGCTGCACGCGATGTTCATGGTCCAGTACACCGAGCTCTGGAACGCCGTCGATCCGATCGCCGAGCGCATCCGTTCGCTCGGGCACATCGCACCGGGCTCGTATGCGCAGTTCGGGCGCCTGACTTCATTGAAGGATGCGCCCGAGACACGGCCGGCGGCACTCGAGATGGTCGCGATCCTGGTCCAGGGCCACGAGGCGGTCGCGCGCACCGCACGATCGATCTTCCCGGTCGTGGAGAAGGCGGGCGACGAGCCGACCGCAGACCTGCTGACCCAGCGCCTCACGGTGCACGAGCAGGCCGCCTGGATGCTGCGTTCGCTGCTCGAGGAATGACGCGGCGCATCCCCCCGGCCTGACGCCCGCTCCCGCCCGGTGAACCTTTGCCGCAGGTCGGTAAAGGTGCACACTCCGCACGCGGCTGCATGGGGGCATGCAGCCCGTCCGGACAACTTCAGGGGGAGTGCACAGGAATGAATCTCAGGAAATGGGCGCTGGTCGCGTCCGCAACGGCATTGACCGGTTGCATGCTGATCGATGAGCCGAAGTCGCCGATGACCTTCTTCATCACCAGCGTCGACTCGGGCAAGGGTGCGGACTTCGGGGGCCTCGCCGGTGCCGACGCGCTCTGCCAGAGGCTTGCAAACGAAGCCGGTGCCGGCGGCCGCCGCACCTGGCGCGCCTACCTGAGCACGCAGGCCACGCCGGATGCGCCGGCCGTCAACGCGCGCGACCGGATCGGCCGCGGCCCGTGGGTCAACGCGAAGGGTGAAGTGATCGCCGCGAGCGTGGCCGAACTGCATGGCAACAACAACCTGAACCTGCAGACGGCGCTGACCGACAAGGGCGTCCGCCTCAACGGGCGCACCGAGAAGCCGAACATGCACGACATCCTGACCGGGTCGCGTCCCGACGGCACGGCCTTCCCGGCCGGCGACGACCGGACCTGCGGCAACTGGACGCGCAGCGGTGCCGGTTCGGCGATGGTCGGCCACCACGACCGC
>JAIENF010000353.1 GCA_019751575.1 Burkholderiales bacterium | reverse complement strand
CGAGAAAGGCGGCATGGTTGCGCAGGTTGCGTGCGGTGTGCTTCTTCAGCCAGGCATCCGGCGCGGATTCCGGGATGGGGTGCCCGTCCGCATCGAGCCGACGCGTGGCCCAGCCGATGGCGTTGAACTCGTGGTTGCCGAGCACGCAGAGGGCCTGATCGTCGTCGACCATGGATCGCACGGTCTCCACCACGCGCACCTGCTCGGGGCCGCGGTCGATCAGGTCGCCGACGAAGATGGCCTTGCGCCCATGCGGTGCGCGCCAGCTCGTTCCGTGCGGGACGTAGCCCATGCGACGGAGGAGTGACTCGAGCGGGGCAGCGTAGCCGTGGATGTCGCCGATGATGTCGTAGGCGGTCATCCGAACCTCACCCGCAGCTCATCGACTGCGCTTTCAGGCATACGGCTGGAACTCGTTGTTGTCCCGACCAAGCAGTTGCATCAGCTTGGGATGGATGAACAGCTTCTCCTTCCCGAACGGCATTTCGCGCAACACACCTAGGTCCGCCAAGTCATGCAGATAGCGTGACGCGGCCTGGCGCTGCGCGATGCCCTTGTCCACCAGGTTGCCGATGCGGCAGTAAGGCTGCTCGAAGATCACGTCCACCAGTTCGCGCGTGTAGATCCTGGGCAGCCGTGCGCGCACATGCTCGGTGGTGTGCTCGGCCAGCTTGCGGATGGCAGCGATCTTGCCGGTAGTCCACCTGGAGGTCTCGGCCACGGCCTGCAGCATGAACTGCAGCCAGGGCTCCCAGGCCTGGTCCCGCGTCACACCCAGAAGCAGGCCGTAATAGTCGGCCTTGTGTGCGATGACGTGGCGGCTCAGGTACAGGATGGGCAGGTTCAGCAACTCTTCCTGGATCAGGTAGAGGATGTTGATGACGCGGCCGGTGCGCCCGTTGCCATCGACGAAGGGGTGGATGGCCTCGAACTGGTAGTGACCCACGGCCATGCGGACCAGCGGATCAAGCTCGGTCTGCTCGTGCAGGAAGCGCTCCCAGTTGGCCAGCATCTCGCGCAGGCGCGCTTCGCCCTCCGGCGGGGAGTAGATCACTTCACCCGTGCGGTCGTTGATGAGCTGGGTGCCGGGCGTGCGCCGGATATCCATGTCCACGCCCTTCAAGGTGCGGCAGACGTCCACGGCGGTCGCGGTACACAGCGGCCGGTCTTGCAACGACTGGTACCCGCGTTGCAAGGCGGTGCGATAGCGCAGCGCTTCCTTGGTGGCGGGGTCGGCATTGTCCCGGCCCTCCCCGGGACTCTGGGCATATTGGAAGAGCTGGTCGGTGGTGGTGACGATGTTCTCGATCTCCGAGCTGTCCTTGGCTTCCAGCAGCGGGAGGGTGTTGATGAGCATCGCCTGGTTGGGAATCAGCTCGGCGGCCTGCTTCAATTCGGCCAGGGCGGCGCGGGCCTCGATGCAGGCCTTGAGCACGGCACGAGTTTCCAGCTCGCGCGCCGGGGGCAGCGAGGGCAGCTGGTTGTGGGGCAGGTCAGGGCGCCACGGGTTATCGAGGCCTGTCATGATGCAAAACTTCTATTTTGGCGACATGTTCGCAGCTTATGTCGCTGAGGACGACACGTCAATCAGACATGTCGATGTTTTTCAGTTTTGTCGACATGATGTGGACCTCACGCGATCGCCAACTTCAACTGCCCGACCGGGTGAGCCGTGGGCCGTACGCGTATCTCGATGTCATAGCCCAGTCGGTTCAGGCAATCCATCAGCTTGCGCTCGGACAGATTGGCGAAATCGCCACGCATCAAGCCGGACACTTTCGGCTGCGGGATGCCCATGCGGCGGCCCGCTTCTTCCTGCGTGAGCCCGAGGCGACGCACTGCCCGGGTAATCTCGATCACCAGCCCCGATTTGATCTTGAGCTTCTCCGCATCCGGCAGGCCCAGGTCGGCAAAGACGTTGCCCGAACCGGGTTCGACCTCGATGCCATCAATGACGCGCCTTGCCATGTCGCAACTCCTCTGCCAGCTTCTCGGCGATCTTCAGCCGAGCTCGTATGACGTTCAGATCCTGGTTCGGCGTGGCTATTCCGCTCGAGCTCTTCTTCTGGAAGCAGTGCAGGACGAAGACGGCTTCAACGAACCGCACGGTGTAGACCGCTCGATACGTTCCCCCGACATCGTCGTCGATGATCTCCACGACCGCTGCACTGCCGAAGCCCTTCAGCGGCTTCGCCGAGTCATGCTTGCCACCACGTTGCGCGAAGTCCAATGCGTGGCCGAAGAACCTCCGCACACGGAGCGGCAATGCCATCAGGTCCCGTTTGCTGCTGGCGATCCAGAAGAGCGGTCTGGATTCATGATCCTCGAACACAGTCTATACCTCTTCGGGAATAACTGACAACCGGAAGAGAGAAGAACGTAGCCGGTCGTCGATCGCATCGCGCCGTCAGGAAACGTCCCTGAAATTGCGATTCCCTGAAGATTCACTCTTTGATTGAGGCGCTGGACCTACCGTTCGACTCTGCCCGCGTCGTTCACGCCGGGCGAACTGCCGGCGTTCCGCGAGCCCATGCTCGGTCATACGCGCGCCAAGTCGAGCTTCCGGCGACGGCTACTCCTCCGACATGGAACAAAACACCCCCAGGTCGACGACAACCTGCCCAGCCGGGCGAGCGACAAGCTTCAGCTGCTCGCGCCACTCCGGCACTTCCGTGCCATCGCGGCCAATACCGAGACCCTTCTGCCAATTCGACAGGTAGGCCTCACCGCGCTCCGCCGCGTAGAAACTGGCATTGTCAGAGGAGCAGTCGAGCGCGTAATCCCAGTTGTTCTCGCGCATCGACACACCGTGCTCGGGATGCGGCACCTGCCCAAGTCCGGTCAAGTACCTCGCGCTCTTCGCATCGAGCGGACGAAACACCGCGATGCGCAGCCGACCATCATCCCTCGGGGCGACAGCGGCAATCAGGTCGTCGCCGCGCTGCACCGTGACCAGCTTGCCGTCGAGGTCCACCGGCCCGACCTCGACCCACCAATCGTCACTGGCAGCTGAAACGACCTCTCGTCCGTCGTCGGGTGCCAGCAACTCAGCCAACCGGCCCATTGCCGGTTCGAAGTGCTTCCAGTCAGCGCCGCCGTCGCGCGCGCGCACCTGCAGGCAATGCAGCATCACTGCCAGCGGCAGCTCTCCTCCATTGCCCAGCACTGACCGCAGGTCGGCAACGGCAATCGGATACGCGATATCCGGCAACCCGTATCGTGCCAGGACTTCCGGCTTGAGATGGATTTCAGCGAAGTTCGACATGGCGATGATCCTACGGAACGCCAGGCTCACCGGGTGAGCCTGCGGTACCCCAAGCTTCATCCGTCGTACACACCACCCGGGGCGAGTTCATCCGAATTGCAGGCCCCTGCCAACCGGCTCAACCACTGCTAAAGAGGAGTTCAGCATGAACCTCGAGCGTTACGCGCTCTACCCGCACCAGGTCACGGGCGTGGAGTTCCTGGCCCGCCGCGGCCGCGCCATCCTCGGCCGTCGAACCCTAAACAACGGGCAGCACGGTCAGGATCTCGCCAATGCTTTCGACAAATCCCTCCGGACCCGTTCTCGCGTGGACTGCGGGCGTGAAACCCGTGTCGTGGTAATAGGCCCGAAACAGACACCATTCGCCGCCGCCTCGTTCTTCCTGAACCCGAATCCCTGGGCGCCTTGCCACGAACATCCCGGGCAGTAGACTCACCCACGACGGCAGTTCCACCCATCCTGCAGCCGCAGCTTCAAGTTCGCTCCGGTCGGCGAAGCGTTGCTGCACAGTCCTGAGGTCGATCACTGGAACGGCGCGCGCCTCGCCGCCTGCGCTCTTTCCAGGCAGCCTCCTGAGAGGCACTCCATCTAGCGGATCGATTCGATCCACGTCGGCGCGCGAAGCATCAACGCCCATCACTGGCCCGACCGACGTCCGCAGATGCTCCGCGAGCGCTACGTCAGCGCAGTACACGTAACACCCCTTCATGCCTCGCGTCATGAGCGTCCTGTACGTGTTCCTGACGATCAACTCCGCAAACGCGCTTGCGCGCTTGGGATCGGTCCTCGCCAGCTTCTTCAAGCCCTTGACCGACTGGTCCGAAGAAGCCCTCCGCGTGACGTCAACCTGCACCCGGCCGTCGCGGTATACGAGGTCGGGACCGATGATCACGCCCACGTAGTCGAGTTCGAGACCCTGGCAGGTGTGTATGCAGCCCACTTCATCGACGGAGCCCGGCGTGACGATCCACAGGCTTCCGTCCTTGTTCAGGTTCCAGCGTCGGCGATAGCCGAACCCGGGCATCTCTATGTCCCAGGCGGAGGGATCCTTCCTGCTTGGCCATTCCCAGCAATAGCCCGCGACCACCCTTGCCCGATTTCCCCCGTTCCGAAGTTCCACCAGCGCGTGCATGTCGGCCGGGTTCTCGAACACGCGGAAGTCATAGTCAACGCCTTCCAGTTTCTGGTTCGCCGTGGTGCGGATCCCGAGCGTCTGGTCGATCCACGCCAGGTACCCATCCGATCCGTTGCATCGGAACTGGGACGACAGCTCCAGTTCGGTGACCTCTGCGCCCGCTGCGAGCGCATGCTTCCTGAGTGCGTCGGAATGACCGATGTCGTGGAACGTCACCCGTTGATGGTCGTCGACGAAGAATACGGTGCACCGCGCAGCACGGATGAGCTCAGCGACCTGGTTCTCGCCAAAGTTCCGGTACAGACCGCTCTTTTCGTTGAGTCGGTGCGCCTCATCGACGACCAGTACGTCGTATGTGTCCTGTGCGACATCGACGAAAGATCCGGACCCGCCGAAGAGATTGCTTATGCGTGTCTTCTTGAACGTACCCGCCAGCTTGGCCGCATAGACGGCTCGTGGCGCTGCGTTCTTCGACACATAGCGTACGTTCCGGCCACGACCGATCAGCGCCCCCAGCAGGTTGATCGCAAGTACCGACTTGCCGGTACCCGGCCCACCCTGAACGATCAGGACCTGCTTGCGCGAAGGCGATCGAGCATCAGCCGCCAGCACGGACTCCTGGACAAGTTTCTGCTCGTCGATCAGGACGAACTCGGGATTCCCCTGCAGTAGCCCGACGACGCTGTCTGCCAGCATCTTCGACGGCCGGATGCGGCCATTCTCGATGGCGTAGAGCGCACCTTTCCGGTCTCCGTGCCGGACGTGCTGCCGAATGAACGCCTGCAGCTTTGCGCGCTCCTTCATCAGGAACAGCGGCGCCCGCTCCAGGTGCTCCTTGTAGTGTGGATGGTCGATCTCGCCGTCGCGCGGATGGTTGTGCAGGTAGGCGCAGGGGCGCAGCGCAATCGCGTTGTCCTGGACGGCGGCGTTGAAGTCTTCGAGAAGCGCCGCGTAGGTCCACGCCTGATAGGACGGATGCAACCCTTCCGTTTCGCCTGTCGGGCCACCACGGCGCGCCCAGACGATCGCATCCTTGTCACTGCGGCGAGTGGTTGACCATTGCTTCAGCTCGACGATGATGACCCTTGCCCGCGCATCCTCATTCTCGCCCGCGATGATGAAGTCGATCCGCTTGGAGGTACGAGGCACCTGGTACTCGATGCCGATGCCGACGTCGCCCGGTATCTCCTCGTCCTGCAGTACCTTTGACATCTCGTGCAGCGACTCCTTCCATGCGCGGACTTCCGATGGGCTCACGCCGTGGCCGGTGGCAGAGCGGAAATGCCGGCCGACGACTTCCTCGATGTCATCCCGTGTCGCGTGACGGATGAACTGGTCCTTGGTTGCCTGATAGATGATCACGGGCGGAAGCGCTTTTCGTTATGCCATTCGAGCGCAGTCCGTTCGGGACGATGCACCACTTCCTTCGGCACAAGGATCGATTGTCCGTGCAGCGCGTAGTAGTGCTTGCCGTTCTCGAACTCTTCCTTGATCCGCTTACTCACTTCCACCTTTAGATCCGGAGTGACCGTGACGTATCCGCCGTCGAACAGCGCGTGCAGGTCTCGTCGCAGCAGGAGGCCGTTGCTGGGTGCGTGCTCGCCGCCGTCGCTGTAGGGGCGGATGTGCGCTGCTTCGAGCGCGGGCAGTGTCCGCTCCGAGGTCATCGCGCACCGACGCTCGTAGCTGTCGGTGACCATCACCCTGAACGCACCCTGCCCAAGACGTGGCCTTACCAGCACGGGGTTTCCATAGCGCTCTGTTGGTTGATAATCCGCCCTGGGCAGCGCGCCGAGGCGCCTGGCCATGACCTCGTTCCACAGATCGCGCCCTTCCGCCATGTCCGTGTTGTAGGTCTTGAAGGACACGATGTTCGGGGACCAACTCGCGGGGACCGGTATCCACTGCGGTTCGTCGAGGAAGAACGGCTGGGACAGTATCCGGCATCCGATCGTGAACGAAGAACGATCGTCCGGGTCCGCTCGCCGGTACTTCGCGATTCGCCGTCGCATCTCTTCCGCGGACGTGGCCCCGTTAGCCTCCCCGAAGGCTTCCCATGCGAGCGACCACGGCAGGGTGTTCGAGTACGTGTAGATGCCACCACCGACGATGAAGTTGCGCGGCGAGTGCAGCTTGAAGAGAAAAAGCTCGCCGGGAGCGAGGGCGCGGAAGTTGGCGGACGAAGGAGCCCAGAAATTCACCTCCGAAAGCTGCGGACGGCGACGCAGGAACTGAGGGTGTCCGGAATTTTGTGTGCGAGGCATATCATGACGATGAGGAGCATGTATGCCAAGCAGGAAAACCACGAAG
>JAIENF010000142.1 GCA_019751575.1 Burkholderiales bacterium | reverse complement strand
CAGGGGCGCGTGCTCACCGTCAAATCCACCGGTACCGACGCGCTCGGCCATGCGCGCGGCGAGTGGGAGTGGCCGGTGCCGCGCGCGGCCCTCGACTTCGACCTGCTCGCCGAGACGCCGCTCGCCGACTGGTTCGCGAAGCCACGCAACCGCGAGGCCCTCGCGCCCGCCTTCGAGACGCGATTCACCCGGTCGAGCGCGCTGATCCAGTGTGGCGGCAGCGCGATCGAACTGGCGATCGACCGCGGCAACGTGATCGCCGGCGAGCGCCGCGAACCGATCCTCGAACTCGAGCTCGAGCTGAAGGACGGCCCGGTGGACGGCCTGTTCGAGTTCGCCCTGTCGCTCAACCGCGACCATGCGCTGATGCCCGAGCCGCGCAGCAAGGCCGCGCGCGGGTTCATGCTGTCCACCGGTGCGAAGCCCGCGCCGGTGCGTGCACCGAAGCTGCAGATCGACGCCGATGCGACCGCGGAGCAGGCTTTCGTCTCGGTGATGCTCAACTGCCTGGCGCACCTGCAGGGCAACGCAGCCGCAGTGCACCGCGGCGACGACGACCCGGAGTACGTGCACCAGGCGCGCGTCGCGCTGCGCCGCATGCGCTCGACCCTGGTCACCTTCCGGCGTGCGATCCCGCGCAGCGCGAGCGACTCGCTGTCGAGCGAGGCACGCGCACTCGCCACGGCCCTCGGCGCCGCGCGCGACCTCGACGTGTTCGAGGAAGGCACGCTGGCCCCGCTCGCCGAGGCGGGCCATGCGACCCGCCTGGCGGGTGCGTTCGAGCGGCTGGCGGTGCTGCGCGCGCAGGCCCAGCGGCAGGCCGCCGATGCGCTGTCCCCGCCCGGGTATACCGCGTTCGTGCTGCACCTGCTGCGCTGGATCGACGGTGCCGGCTGGCGCACGCTGCGCGCGGGCGATCCGCCATCGGCCGGTAGTGCGGACGGCGTCCGCGACAACGACCGCGACGACGGCGGCGCCAACGATGGCGACGGCCGCACGGGCAGCGACAGCCGCGACGGCCTCTCCGCCGAGCGTCCGGAAGTGCGTCGGCAGAAGGCCGGCATCCGGCGCTTCGCGGCCGGCACGCTCGACCGCCGCCATCGCGCGGTGATCGCGATCGGCGGCCGTCCGTCCGGGCTGGACATCGAGGCGCGCCACGAGCTGCGCATCGCAGTCAAGAAGCTGCGCTACGCGGCCGAATCGTTCGCCACGCTCGGCGGCGGGAAGGCCGAGAAGGCAGCGGGGAGCTACCTCGCCGCCATTTCGCGGCTGCAACAATCGCTGGGCATACTGAACGACATGGCGACCGCCGAGCGCCTCGTGTCGCCCGGCCCGGCGGGCGCGTTCGAGGGCGCGATCGACGAGGCTGGGCTGGCGCTGCTGGCGGGCTGGCGGCTCGGGCTGTGCAGCGCCGGGCTCGAGGACGCCGACCAGGCGTGGATCCGTTTCCGCGAAGCCGGCCGGTTCTGGTGACGCGGCCAGCGACGGTGAAGGCCGGCCAAGGAAGGAAGAAGATGAACCTGATCCTGTGGCGGCATGCGGAAGCGGAAGAGGGCAGCAACGACCTCGCCCGTGCCCTCACGTCGAAAGGCCAGCGGCAGGCCAAGCGCATGGCGACCTGGCTCGAGGCTCGGCTGCCCGACAAGTACAAGGTGATCTGCTCGCGCGCGCGGCGTTCGCAGGATACCGCCCGTGCACTGACCGAGAAGTTCAGGATCGATGCCACCATCGACCCTGGTGCGTCGTATGCGGCGGTGCTCGCCGCTGTCGACTGGCCGCACGGCAACGGCACGGTGATCGTCGTCGGCCACCAGCCGACCCTGGGCGAGGTGGCATCGATGGTGCTCGCCGGCGAGCCTGCCGGCTGGACGATCCGCAAGGGCGCGCTGTGGTGGATCAGCTATCGCGAGCGGGATGCGGTCGGCGAGACGGCGCTGCGCGTGGCGATGGCGCCCGACCTGCTCTGACGGTAGGCTTCGTCCGAGAGGAGCACCGCATGTTCGAGTCTGCCGAGCTGGGCCATCGCATCGACCGCGAGGAATACCGCCGCCGCGAGCCCGCGCTCCGGGCGGCGCTGCTGCAGGCGCAGGTCGAGCTGGGCGTGCAGAAGCGCTTCCCGGTGCTGGTCGTGATCGGCGGCGTCGATGGCGCGGGCAAGGGCGAGACGGTCAACCTCCTCAACGAATGGATGGACCCGCGGCATATCGACACCCATGCGTTCGGCGCGCCGACGGACGAGGAGCTCGAGCGTCCGCGCATGTGGCGCTTCTGGCGCGTGCTGCCGCCGAAGGGCCGCACCGGCATCCTGTTCGGCGCCTGGCATACGCGGCCGGTGCTGGAACGCGCATACCGCCGCACCAGTGCCGACCGCTTCGAGCAGCAGCTGCAGGAGATCGAGCGCTTCGAGCAGATGCTCTCCGACGAGGGCGTGCTGCTGCTGAAGTTCTGGTTCCACCTGTCGAAGAAGGACCAGAAGGCACGCCTGAAGTCGTTGGAGAAGGATCCGCTCACCCGCTGGCGGGTGACCCGGGAAGACTGGCTCCGCCACGAGAAGTACGATCGCTTCCGGAAGGTGTCCGAGCTGCTGGTGCGCCGGACGTCCACCGCGGACGCACCGTGGCTGGTGGTGGAGGGCGTCGACGAGTGCTATCGCAGCCTCACCGTCGGCGAGACCCTGCTCGCCGCGATGCGCCGGCGGCTCGATGCGCCGGATGCGCCGGTGCCGGCCTCGGGGAAGGGGGCTGCGGCGAAGGCCGCGAAGGCGCTGCCGATGCTGCCGGCCATCGACCGGCGCGACCTGCTGTCGATGCTGCAGCTCGACCAGCCGATGTCGCGCGAGGTCTACGAGCCCGCACTGGAACTGCTGCAGGGGCGGCTGAATCGGCTGTCGCGCGACCCGAAGTTCCGCAGGCGCTCGGCGGTCGTCGTGTTCGAGGGCAGCGACGCAGCCGGCAAGGGCGGCGCGATCCGCCGGCTCACCGCGGCACTCGATGCGCGCCAGTACCACGGCTTCCCGATCGCCGCGCCGGACGAGGCGGAGCGGGCACAGCCCTATCTCTGGCGCTTCTGGCGCCACCTGCCGCGGCGCGGGCACTTCGCGATCTTCGACCGCTCATGGTACGGGCGCGTGCTGGTCGAGCGCGTCGAGGGCTACTGCGGCGAAGCCGACTGGCAGCGTGCCTATGGGGAGCTGAACGAATTCGAGGCCGAGCTCGATGCGCACGGCACGATCGTCGTCAAGTTCTGGCTGCAGATCAGCAAGCAGGAGCAGCTGCGCCGCTTCCGCGCACGCGAGCAGGTGGCGTTCAAGAACTTCAAGATCACGCCGGACGACTGGCGCAACCGCAAGCGCTGGGATGCCTACCAGCAGGCGGTGTGCGACATGGTCGACCGGACCTCGACCGCGGTCGCACCGTGGACGCTGGTCGAGGCGAACAACAAGCTGTACGCGCGGATCAAGGTGCTGGCGACGCTGGTCGAGCGGATCGAGCAGGCGCTCTAGGCCGGCGCGCCACGGCGCCCCTGCGTCACGGATACATCGACCATCCGACGCGCCCGGTGCGCGCGCGGAACAGGTGGCCTTCGGTGGTGGTGACGAACAGCATGGTCATGTTCGGGCCGCCGAACGCGCAGTTGGTCGGGCGGATCGCCGGGACCGGATGCGTCTCGAGCACGCGTCCCGCGGGCGAGAACACGTAGATCATCGGGCCTGAACCGGCCACTTCCCAGCCGGCGGTGGCAAGGATGTTGCCGTCCCGGTCGAGGCACATGCCGTCGATGCCGCGATGCGCGCCGCGTGCATCCTCGCCCCAGGTGAACAGCGTGGTGAAGGTGCCCAGGCTGCCGTCGTCCAGGATAGGGTAGGCGCGCAGCTCGCGCGGCACGCCCTTCGTGTAGCCGCTCTCGGCGACGTACAGCGTGCGCTGGTCCTGCGACAGCAGCACGCCGTTGGGCATCGTGGTGTCGAAGGTGACGCGGGTGGTGGTGTAGCTGCCGTCGGGCTGCGGGTCGCAACGCAGGACCGACTGGTCGGGCAGCTCGGTCTGCTCGGTCGCGTCCCAGTTGCCGGCGTTGATCGGGTTGCTGAACCAGATGCGGCCCTTGCGGTCGATCGCCAGGTCGTTCGGCGTGTTGAGGCGCTTGCCGTCGACGTGGTCGGTGGCCACCGTGTCGGTGCCATCGGGGTCGAAGCGCAGCACCGAGCGTCCGCCCGAGCAGCAGCCGAACAGCCGGCCCTGGCTGTCGAAGGCCAGGCCGTTGGTGCGGTTGGTACCGGTGCGCCAGGTGCCGATCGCGCCGGTGGCCACGTCGAGCCGCAGGATCGCGTTCGCGTGGATATGCGTGAACAGCATCTGCTCGCCATCCCACACCGGGCCTTCGGTGAGCGGGATGCCGCGCGGCTTCATCAGCAGTTCGAACGTCCAGTCCATCGCCATTCCTCCTTCATGCAGCGGCGGTCAGCCGAACAGCACCAGACCCCAGGTGATCGGGACGTTCACCAGCGCGACCATCACCGCGGCCGAGCCGATGTCCTTCGCGCGCTTGGCCAGCGCGTGGTTCTCGAGCGAGACGCGGTCGACGGTGGCCTCGATCGCCGAGTTCAGCAGTTCGACCACCAGCACCAGCATCACCGATCCGATCATCAGCGCGCGGCCGGTGCCCGTGGCGGGCAGGAACAGCGCCAGCGGGATCATCACCGCGGCCAGCAGCACTTCCTGACGGAACGCCGCTTCATTGCGGTAGGCCGCGTACAGCCCCGACTTCGAATAGCCGAAGGCGTTCACGACGCGTTGCCAGCCATTGCGTCCCTTGTGCGGGCTTTCGACCGGGGGCGGTCCGCCGGGTGGCGTGTCCATGCGTCCCTGCGTCAGCCGAGCGTCGCCGAGTACGCCGCCGCGTCGAGCAGCCCGGGCGCCGACAGCGCATCGGGCGCGGCCTCGACGCGCACCAGCCATGCCCCGTAGGGATCGGCGTTCAACGACTCGGGGCTGTCGCGCAGCGCCTCGTTCACCTCGACCACCGTGCCGGCCACCGGGGCATGCACGTCCGAGGCGGTCTTCACCGATTCGATCACCATGAACGGCTCCCCCGCGACCAGCACCGCACCCGGCTTCGGCAGGTCGGCGAACACCACGTCGCCGAGCGCATCCTGCGCGAACGCCGTGATGCCGATCTCGATGCGGCCGGGCGAAGATTCACGCGCCCACTGGTGGGTCGGAATGTAGAAGCGATCAGAGGGCGGAAGCGTCATGAGCTGATTCGGGCTAATTCGGGTCAGAGACGAATTGAAGGCCGGACCGAAAATCGTCTCTGACCCCATTCAGGGAAATCGGGGTCAGAGACGATTTATCGGGGACGGGGTGGGCACGCGTTCATGGAGCCCGAACTGTCGTTCGAGCCACGCGCCGGCGGCAAGCAGCCGGTGTTCGGATCGCGGCGGGCCGATCAGCTGCAGCCCGACCGGCAGGCCGGCGGCGGTGAGCCCGCAGGGTACGGCGAGCGAGGGGCAGGCGGTGACGCTGATGGCATAGGTCATCATCATCCACTGGTAGTAGAAGCCGAAGCGTACGCCGCCGAACTCGTCGAGCTGCGGCAGCGCCGCGTCGAACGCCGGGGTGATGGCGACCGGGCACAGCAGCAGGTCGTGCTCGTCGAAGAACTTCACCATGCGGCGCGCGATCGCGGCCTGCGCGACATCGGCATCGACCACTTCGCGCACGCTGCGCCCGAGCCCCTGCTCGATGTTCCAGACCACGTTCCACGACATGCGATCGCGGTGCTGGTCCATGACCGATGCCAGCCGCCCGACATAGAGGAAGCTGCGCAGCACCTGGAACACGAGGTCGGCATCCTGGAGGTCGGGGCAGGCTTCCTCGACGCGCGAACCGCGCACCTGCATCGAGGTCGCGGTGGTGCGACAGAGGCGTGCCACCTCGGGATCGACCATCGGCGCGATGCCCAGGTCGGTGCTGAACGCGATGCGCGCCGGCAGCTTCGGCTCGCGCGCGGCGGACAGGAAGGAGCGTGCCGGCGCCGGCCTCGACAGGGGATCGGCCGCGAGCTCGCCCGCCTGGCAGTCGAGCATCAGCGCGACATCGGCGACGGTGCGTCCCATCGGGCCCTCGACCGACAGCGGCGAATAGGCCTGGCGCTGGACGCGCCCGACGGTGCCTGCGGTCGGGCGCAGGCCGACGGTGCCGCAGAACGACGACGGGATCCGGATGCTGCCGGCGAAATCGTTGCCGGTGGCCAGCCAGACCTGCCCGGCGGCCAGCGCCGCCGCCGACCCGCCGGACGAGCCGCCACAGGTCTTCGTGGTGTCCCACGGGTTGTACGTGGTGCCGAACACCGCATTGGTGGTGGTGCCGCCGGCGGCGAACTCGGGCAGGTTCGACTTGCCGATGACGATCGCACCGGCGGCCTCCAGACGGTCGACGACCACGTCGTTGGCCGGTGCGATCCGGTGCTCGAAGGCCATCGACCCGCTGGTGCAGCGCACCCCGGCGACGTCGATGTTGTCCTTCACCGCGATCGGCAGCCCGTGCAGGCGGCCGCGCGCGCCCGCCGCAGCCGGCGCCGGCGACTGCATCAGCCGCTTCGCGTGGTCGCGCGCGCGGTCGAGGCAGAGCGTCGGCAGCGCGTTGATCGCCCCGTCGGTCGCCGCGATGCGCGCAGCGGCCGCGTCGACCAGGTCGAGCGGGGATAC
>JAIENF010000352.1 GCA_019751575.1 Burkholderiales bacterium | reverse complement strand
TGGATGGTCGCGTGGCGACGGCCCGATTCACCTGCGAGCATCGGTGATTCGAATCATCGGGGCTGGCTATTGGCGCAAAGGAAAGGCGATCCATGAGCGCGAAGGTAAAGCACACGAATGAGCCACCAGGCAAGACAGAGGCAGCAAGGCACCAGACGCAGTACCAGCGAATGATTCGCCGGTTCAGTCGATACGCGCGCCGGTGGCCTTGACCACCTTCGCCCACTTCGGGATTTCGCGCGCGATGTGCTTCGCGAAGGCCTCGGGCGGGCCACCGGCAACGGTGGCACCCAGCTTCGCGAGCCGCGCGCGAAGCTCTGAGCTTGCGAGCGCCTTGTTGGCCGCTGCATTGATCCGGTCGACCACCTCGCGCGGCGTGCCCGCCGGCGCGAGCAGCCCGTACCAGATGTCGGCCTGGTACCCGGGCAACGTCTCGGCGATGGTCGGGACCTGCGGGGCGGCGGGCGAGCGTGCCGCCGAGGTGATGCCCAGCGCGCGGAAGCGGCCGGACTCGATGAACGGCAACGACGGCAGCAGGCCGTCGACCATCAGCGACACCTCGCCGCCGAGCAGCGCCGTGCGCCCGGGCGTCGAACCCTTGTACGGCACGTGCCGGATATCGATGCCCGCCATCGTGGCGAACAGTGCGGCGTTCAGGTGCGGCGTCGAGCCCGACCCGGACGAGGAATAGAAGAGTTCCCCGGGGCGCTTCTTCGCCAGCGCGATCAGGTCCTTCAGCGTCTTCACCGGCAGCGCCGCCGGCACGACCAGCACCGAAGTGGTGTCGGCCACCTGCACGATGGCGGTGAAGTCGCGCTCGACGTTGAAGGGCAGCTTCGGATAGAGGGAGGGATTGATGGCCACGGGGCCCACGCCTCCCATGACCAGCGTGTAGCCGTCGGCCGGCGCCTTGGCCACCACCTCCATGCCCAGGATGCCGTTGGCACCCGCCCGGTTCTCCACCGTGATCGGGACGCCCAGCAACGGTTCCATCGCCTGCGCGACATCGCGCGCGAGCGTGTCGCCGGTGCCACCCGCAGCCAGGGGAACGATCAGTCTCAGCGGGCGCGCCGGCCACGGCTGGGCGGCGAGCGTGCCGGCGGCCAGCATGAGGATCACGGCCGCGGCGCCGCGCACGGCAGGCACCGGGCTTGCCGCACGGCGGGTGAGCGGACGGGACATAGAAGGTTCCTCGCGGTCGCGGTGCCCTCGGCAAGCCGCAGTCTTTTCCAACGAGGCCTGAGTCTGAAAGCACTGCTTTCAGGCTCAGGCCGCAGGTCTCTACTCCGGCTTGGCGCCCGACGCCTGTATGATCTTGCGCGCCCGCTCGGTCTCGATGCGCACGAACTTCGTGAACTCTTCCGGCGACATGGGCACCGGATCGAGGCCTGCATCGACGAGCCGGGCGCGCAGCGCCGGCACCTTCAGCGACTTGTTGATCTCGGCGTTCAGCCGGTTGACGATGTAGCGCGGCGTCTTCGCCGGGGCATGCGCGCCGTACCAGAGGTCGAACTGGTACCCGGGGACGCCGGCTTCGGACAGCGTCGGCAGGTCGGGCAGCTGGGCCCAGCGCTTCGCGCCCGTGGTGGCCAGCGCCACCAGGCGGTTGCCCTTGATGAAGCCGAGCGTGCCCGGTGCGCCCGAGATCATGAACTGGGTCGCCCCGCCGACCAGGTCGGCCAGTGCCGGGCCGGTGCCCTTGTACGGCACGTGGACCATGTCGGTGCCGGTCATCTGCATGAAGTATTCGGCCGCCAGGTGCGAGGTGCCGCCAGCGCCGGTGCTTGCGTAGTTGAATACGCCTTTCTTGGAGCGCAGCAGCACCAGCAGTTCCTTCACGCTCTTCACGTTCATCGAAGGATGCACCACCAGCACGTTGGTGGTCTCGGCGATGAACGCGACCTGCGCGAAGTCGCGCACGCTGTATGGCAGCTTCGCATACAGGCTTTCGTTGATGGCTATCGCGTTGTGCGTGATCAGGATGGTGTGGCCGTCCGGCTGGGCCTGGGCGGCGATCGCGGTGCCCAGCGTGCTGCCGGCACCGGGACGGTTGTCGACCAGGCCCTGCTGGCCGAACGAATCCTGGAACATCTGCGCAATGAAGCGCGCAGCAATGTCGTTGCCACCGCCGGGTGCGAACGGCACGATGATGCGGATCGGCCGTGTCGGATAGGGTGCATCAGCGGCCCAGGTCGCACCAGCGGTGGTGAGCAGGGTGGTGGCAGCCAGGGCAGCCAGTGCGGCCCGTCCAGCCAGGGGAGCTGCCGAAACCGGGCGACGGGTCTTGTCATTCTGGGTCACGCACTGGCCTCCTCTGCACGGCGAACCGGGAAAGAATACCCCGTAACGGGCGCCCCCGGAGCACACGCTGCTCGGCCGGAGGACGTCGCGCTGCAGGGTTTCCTGCCATGCCCGCGGTCGCTGCGCTGCCATCGCCGCAATGTCACGGTGCTATGCTCCCTCATCGGCATAGCGTGTGGCGAATCCATGAGCAAGGAATTGCGGGTGATGACTTCAGGCGCATTCACCGCCGCCCACCTCCGGCTGCTGCCCGCCGTCGAACGCATCACTGGACTGAAGGTCGTCACCGTCACCACGTCGATCGGCACCGGGGACACTTCGATCCCCAACCGGCTGAAACGCGGCGAAGTCGCCGACCTCGTGATCTGCGACGACACGATCATGCAGGGGTTCATCCGCGACGGCCTCGCACGGGCAGAAGGCCGGGCGCCACTGGGACGGTCGGTGATCGGGGTCGCGGTACGGGCCGGAGCGCCCGCACCCGACATCGGCACGGTCGACGCCCTGCGCGACACCCTGTTGCGCGCCGCCTCGATCGGTTATTCCGCGAGCGTGAGCGGACGCTACCTCACCACCGAGTTGTTTCGGCGGCTGGGCATCCATGACGAAGTGATGCCGAAGTGCCAGTTCGTCGGCAACGGCCAGCGCGTCGGCACATTCATCGCCAATGGCGAGATCGAAATCGGCTTCCAGCAGGTAAGCGAACTGCTGCCGATCGAGGGCATTGCGCACATCACCCCGCTGCCGGACGAGGTCCAGCTGTTCACGACCTTCAGCGCGGCAGTCGGCATGAGCGCCGTGCATCCCGAAGCGGCGGCACGCGCGATCGGATTCCTCGCATCGGCGGAGGCGGCCGACGACATCCGTGCGACGGGTCTGGAACCAGCCGCACGCTGATCGCGGATCGTACTTTCAGACACCCCTGCGAGCGACTCTCGCCACGGCCTCGAGGCCGCAATCGTCGAGCCGACGCGCTGCACGCGCAACTATGGCCCCTGGATCAGGCGGTCAACTCGGCCGGGCTGCACCAGACGACCCTCGAATCCCTCGTCCTCACCCGCGCCCCGATCGTCGAGCGCAACACGCCCCGCCCCGCGCCCACAGCACCTGCGCAGGATGTTCGCTGCGCCGTGCGATCGCCTCCCGTCAGCGCCACACCGCCGAGTCACACCGCCGAGTCACACCGCGGACTTGCCCGGTGGCGCGCGAGCCGCAGGCAGCGCCCGCTCTGGCTGCGCCCCGTCGTTATCCAGCCGACCGGGAGACTGCCTCGGCAATCGACATCGACGATCCCGGCGTCGCCGCGCGCAGGCGGGAGTCTTCAGTCACCAGCGGCGCCGAGAGTCGGCGCGCGCAAGCGACAAACCGCGCGTCGTAGGCCGAGACCTGGCGGTCGAGGGCCACGGCCAGCGCTTCTGCATGAGGGACTTCGACCCATGCCGAAACCTGCTGCGCGGCCGATTCGAGCAACGACTTCGCCTGCGCGGCCGAAAGCGCCTTGGTCCTCACCTGCGTCGCCAGCAGGTTGCTGAACTCGACCAGCAGGAACGGCTCGCTGCGCCAGTCGGGATCGGCCAGGCGAAGCGCCTGCGCGTCCGCGGTGCGGTCGCCCTCGATCAGGAGATAGGCGATGACGTTGGTATCGACGACGATCATTCGCGGCCGGCGGCTATCGCGGCCTCGATCGCGTCGGCCGTCAGCGGCCCGCCTCGCCGGCGCTTCACCGGTTTTGGCAACGCCGCGGCGGCACCGTCGTCGCGGCTGGCTCGAAGTCCGGCCTCGAGCAACTGCGCCACTAGGTCCTTCAGCTTGCGATCGGATTTCGCAGCCTCGATCTTGATGCGCCGGACCAGTTCGTCGGGCAGGTCGAGTGTGGTCTTCATCAAGGCATATTGCCAGCAAACCAGCTTTACTGCAAAACGGCAGTGGTGTGTGCGCAGGCCGCGTACGCCGCGCACCCGAGGGTGCGAATCGACCACCGCCATCGCGGTCGTCTGCCCGGTCCATCCGGGTGGTAGCGACCGGGTGAAAGAGGGTGGCGGCGATGTCGCCGGCCAGTCGGGCGAGCGCTTCGCCTGCGACGGCGCGCTCGACGACGGCCAGACCCTCGCGCTCGGTGGCCTGTCGTGGCCAAGCCACCGCCGCCCCTGGCCACGACCCGCAGGCGCTGATCCTGCACTGCGCTGCCGAGGCCTCATCTCGACTGCCACGCGCGCCGCCATTCGGCGAACTCCGAAGAACGGACCCGGTAGCGGGCGAAGTGTCCTTCGTGCAGGCTCGCGATTGCGGATTCGACGATCTGCACGAAGCGCGCGCGGTCTTCCGCGTCGATCCTTTCCGTCGGCCACGCCGCGATGCGTGCGGCCGTTTCCTTCCGGTTCGTTCGAGCGCGAATGAGCTCGCTGACGAGTTCACGCAGTTCCGACCGGTAGCGAGGGCGGAACGGGTCGGGGTCACCAAGCGATTGCCTCACGTGGGACTTCAAGCCCTGCGCGCGGAGCAGGCCCATGGTCGGACGCAGCCGCGCAGGCCGTGCATGGCGGCCGGGATCGGGCGGTCCTCATTGTGCCGCGGGCGAAGTGCGATCAGCCTCGCGCAGCAACGCGCTCCC
This sequence comes from Burkholderiales bacterium, assembly GCA_019751575.1. Lineage (GTDB taxonomy): Bacteria > Pseudomonadota > Gammaproteobacteria > Burkholderiales > CAIKXV01 > CAIKXV01. The sequence continues at coordinate 1,787 of JAIENF010000352.1, read as the reverse complement.
CGGACGTCGGTGACTCGACGCTTCCTCAGGGGCTCCCCGCTCGCCTGCTGGAACCATTTTCCAGAGTCACGGCGTGGGCAACACACGCGGGCAGGTCGCAGCGGTATCGCATCGCGGGGCAACGGGTCGAAGGGGTCGCCCAGCCATGCGAAAATCCAGCCGGTCGGGTCCGGTCCGATACAGGCAGCAAACCGGGCGGATAACCCGAACGCCCCTGCGGCAACACTCCACCATCCTGTTGCCGGACGTCACCTCGCGAATCGTTCGAAAACAAGGCAGCCACCACGACCATGATCACCGTCAATCGCCTCTTCGGATTGAGCGGCTTCCTGTTAGGGGGCGGAGTGTGGCTGGCCTCCTATGACCGGATTGGCGCCTACCTCGACGGCCCTGCTGTCGCTGCCCCGCTGGAGCCGCTGGCGGTTCTCTGGGGAATCGTGGCGGGCTCCCTGCTGACCATGGTCACCGGCCTGGCGCTGATCGGAGCCGTCCAGGGGGCGGTTGCCGGCATGCTCTACGGTGTCCTCATTCTCCGCCATGCACGAGGCAATCCTGGATTGGGCTTGCGTCTGCTCATCGGTGGACTACTGGGTGCGCTTGTTGCGGTGACCTTTGCAGCGCTGTTTTCTGCCACGGTGACCACGGTCCAGCTCCTGAGCAACGGGTTCACCGGCACAATCGTCGCGTTCGTCGCGCTCGTGATCTCGGGCATGCAAAACTGGTCGCTTCAGTACTACCTGGCGCACGGGTTCACGGGCGCGATCTGCGGTGCCGCCGCTGCAGCCTGTGCGACCGAATCCGTCTACAACGCGCTTGCGAAACGAAAGCCTGCGCACTCACCAAGCCCTGAGCGCCCGCAGTAGGCGGTCATGCTCGACTGCTGGCCCGAATGCCGCCGGGCGCGAATAGTACTTCCAAACGCCCCTGCGGCTGCGGCTCGAAGGCGCTCGCAGGGGGGCGAAAGTACTATTCGCACAGCATACGGGAGGCCTGAAGCCATGGCGACGATTGAGATCGAGTTGCCCGACGCGACGGCGCAGGCCACGAGGGCGGCGGGGCTGTTGACCGACGCGCTCAAGCGGCAGCAGGCGGCCGATTCGCTGCTGGCCATCGCCGCGCTGCTGTGGCACGGCCCTTCGCACGCCTTGCTGGCTCAGGTGCGCAGTGGCTCGCTCGGCCTGGTCAGCAGCCCGGCGCTGTTGGCGAAGTTGGCCGACGTGCTGGGACGATCCAAGTTCGACGCGATCCTCAAGCGCTCGAACGCTTCGCGTGAGAAGGCGCTGGCCGAAGTGCGGCAACTCGACGAGCTGATCGAGCCGCCGCCGCTGCCCCAGCCGGTGTGCAGCGGTCACGATGACGATGAGTTGCTCGCGCTGGCCATCGCCGCGCAGGCCGATCTCATAATCTCTTGCGACATCGATCTGCTCGTGGTGCAGCAGTTCAACGGCATGCTGATCCTCAGCCCTGCTCAGGCTGCGGCGTAGTTGGAGGCAATAGACAAGACCCCGGCGAACCGTGAGGCGTTCGAGAAACGGCCAGCGACGGCACTACCGGGTCGAAGTGCCCGTGCAGCCCGGGGCGCAGCATGCGGTGGTGCACTCCGCGGCGGCAGTGGGGGATCGTACCTTCCTGCTGCACATTCCGGCATCCGTGCAGTCGGTGCCGATCGGCACGGTGGGATGATCCGAGTCTACTCGCCGCGTGCGATCCAGGGTAAGCGTCCGATCAGCGCCGTATTGACATAGCGGGCATTGGCGGGTTTATCTCGTCGGCGAAACGCCCCTCGT
>JAIENF010000794.1 GCA_019751575.1 Burkholderiales bacterium | reverse complement strand
CATGTGCCGTTCAAGGGCGCAGCCCCGGCGGTGGCCGACGTCATGGCCGGGCATGTGCAGATCCTGTTCGCGGACCTGCCGATCCTGTTGCCGCAGGTGAAGGGCGGAAAGCTTCGGCCGCTGGTCCTGGCCAGCGCCCGCCGCCACCTGCTGCTGCCCGACATCCCGACCACGGCGGACGTCGGCATGCCGGGCGTGCTCGCCGACAACTGGTATGGCGTGATGGTGCCGGTGAAGACGCCAGCGGCAACCATCGCGCGCATCAACCAGTCGCTGGTGAAGGTGCTGCAGGAGCCCGCGGTGCGTACCCGATTCGCCGACCAGGGGGCGGAAGCCACCGGCGGCACGCCCGAGCAGCTCGCCGGATTCATCCGCACCGAGGCGGCGCGCTGGGGACAGGTGGTGAAGGGGGCCGGACTGAAGCCCGAGTGAACGACGGCGCGCCCGGCGCCGGCCTGGTCAGGCGATGATGCCGCCGCCCAGGCAGACCTTCGATTCGTAGACCACCACCGACTGCCCGGGCGTCACCGCCCAATGCGGCTCGGAGAACACGACATCGAACGTGGTGCCGCTGGCCGTCGGCAGCGCGCAGGCGGTGTCGGACTGGCGGTAGCGGGTCTTCGCCGAGTAGACCCAGTCGACATGGGGCGGCTGGCCGGAGATCCAGCTCGCATCGATCGCCGACAGATGGTCGGCGAGCAGCGCCGGATGGTCGTGTCCCTGGACCACGTAGAGGATGTTGCGCGCGAGGTCCTTGCGGGCGACATACCAGGCTTCGCCCGGGCTGCCATCGGCGCGGCCGCCGATGCCCAGCCCCTGGCGCTGGCCAAGGGTGTAGTACATCAGACCGATGTGTTCGCCGACCACGGTCTCGTCGAGCATGCGCGTCTCGCCGGGCTGCTTCGGCAGGTAGCGGTTGAGGAACTCCCGGAACGGCCGTTCGCCGATGAAGCAGATGCCGGTGCTGTCCTTCTTGTCGGCCACCGGCAGGCCCTCCCGGCGGGCGATCTCGCGCACTTCGCGCTTGGACAGCTGGCCGAGCGGAAACAGCGTGCGCGACAGCTGCGCCTGGTTCAGGCGGTGCAGGAAGTAGCTCTGGTCCTTGGTGCCGTCCTCGGCCTTGAGCAACTGGAACAGTCCGTCGCGCTCGCGCACCTGCGCGTAGTGGCCGGTGGCGATCATGTCTGCGCCGAGCGCCATGGCATGGTCGAGGAAGGCCCGGAACTTGATCTCGGCATTGCACAGCACATCCGGGTTCGGCGTGCGACCCGCCTGGTACTCGGAGAGGAACGTGGAGAAAACCCGGTCCTTGTATTCCGCGGCGAAGTTGACCTGGTCGATCTCGATGCCGATGCGGTCGGCAACCGACACGGCGTCGATCAGGTCGTCGCGCGAACTGCAGTACTGGTCGGTGTCGTCATCCTCCCAGTTCTTCATGAACAGTCCGACGACATTCCAGCCCTGCTGCTTGAGCAGCAGGGCTGCCACCGACGAATCGACGCCGCCGGACATGCCGACCACCACCGTCCGGGCCTTCATCGGGCGCGGCCGCGCGCGCGCGGGGCAGGGTGTCGGCTCATGGATGGTGCCTGATCAGTGCCAGCGGGTAGCGGCAGCCGGCGAGGTAGTCCTCGACGCATTCCAGCAGCAGCGGGCTGCGATGGCGGTCGCGTCCGGCCCGGATTTCATCCGGCGTCTGCCAGAGGGCCCGCACGATGCCCGTGTCCAGCGCGCGGCCCGGCTCGTGGCCGGTGATCTCGCCTGTGAACGCGAATCGCAGGTAGGTGATTCCGGTATCCGCCAGGGGCAGGCTGTAGATGCCCACCAGGGCGGTCGGCGTGAAATGGTAGGCCGATTCCTCGAGTGTCTCGCGGGCCACCGCGTCGAGCAGGGTTTCGCCCGGGTCCCAGTGGCCGGCCGGCTGGTTCAACCGCAGGCCAGTGCTGGTTTCTTCTTCAATCAGCAGGAAGCGCCCGTCGCGTTCGACGATGGCGGCGACCACCACGTTCGGTTTCCAGATCTCTTCGCTCATGGCCGGATTGTAATCGGGGCCGCGGCAGTGCACGGGTGTGAGCAACGGCGCCAGGCAGGGCCGGGACGCCGTGCACGGCGCGGCCCACAAAAGAAAAACGGGCCCGAAGGCCCGCTTTTCAAGCGAGAAAGCTCGCGGGAAGAATTACTTCTTCTCGGCTTTTTTCTCGGTCTTCTTGGCGTCGTCTTTCTTCGGCTCAGCGGCAACGACGATCGACGAAGCGGTAACAGCAGCGAACAGGCCGGCCAGGACAGCAGCGATCATTTTTTTCATGGTATTTCCTCTAGAGGTTGAACTGTCAGTACATCTTTGCCGAAGTACCTCGGCAAGGACAGTAACGACCCTTTACGCAATCGGTTGACAGGACAACGCAAGGGTTCGTTAACCGTGCGCGGTCGGTCTGCGCGCGGCGGGGCGGAGTGTATCCGAGGTTTGCGCGCGCCGCCATGCCCTTGACGGGGATCGTTTGCGGGTCGATCCCGGGACACCTGCGGGATGCATTAGTGCTTTCGAGTCAATGCCTTGTCCCCGCGCTCCACGGCACTGACGTGTGCTGCCGCACGTCAGTGCGGGGGCGGGCGGGGGGAGGCGCGCCTCGACGCGCAGGGTGTTGCCTGTCAAGAATGACAACTGGACGACAATCCGTGGCGGTCGGCAGCGTCGATGACCCGGGCGCGCGCGCATGCGAAGGCCGGACCATCCTGATGGTCCGGTTGCCCCCTGCAGCGGTGTCCCGGCGGCGCAGTGCCGGGCCGGCGATGCCTCAGCCGGCGCGCTGGATGTTGGACGCCTGCTTGCCCTTCTGGCCCTGGGTGACGTCGAAGGTAACCTTCTCGCCTTCCTTCAAGGTCTTGAACCCGTTCATGGTGATCGCCGAGAAGTGCGCGAACAGGTCTTCGCTGCCGTCGTCGGGCGTGATGAATCCGTAGCCCTTGGAATCGTTGAACCACTTAACAGTGCCAGTTGCCATGACGTACCGTCCTCATCCGTTCTGCGTCGATTGAAGGCGAAGCCCTTGCCCTGACATCTGGCACCCTCATCTGCACCTGAACGAAACCCACGGGGACGCGGTCCCGTGCATGGACGTTTAAGTCCGCGATTCCAGTTCAGACCCCGCCAGACTCCCGCTTTTTTACGCTCGTTGCGTCAGTGCCGTCAAGCGCATGCACCCGGCCCGCCATTTGGAGGAAACAGGCCGGCAGGCCCTTGCAGTTTTCACCATAATGCCCACAATGGCATATGAAAGGTTGCATGAGTGCAGAAGCAGAAACCAACCCCAGTGGAAGCTACAGTGGCGATGGCGGCAATGTCGGCTAGGGCGACGAAGGCGATGGCAGTCCAGGGTTCGGACGGAACCGTCCTCGAAGCGAAGAAAAGTCGTGTAAAGCCGCCGCCGATGTTCAAGGTGTTGCTGTTGAATGACGATTACACCCCCATGGATTTCGTTGTCGCCGTTCTGCAGTCGATCTTCGCCATGACCCGCGAGCAGGCGACCCAGGTGATGTTGAAGGTGCATCGTGACGGCATGGGCGTATGCGGTACTTACCCGCGTGACCTCGCCGAGTCGAAGGTGGAACAAGTGCTGGCGTTCGCGCGCAAGCACCAGCACCCTCTGAAGTGCGTGATGGAAGAGACCTAGATGATCGCTCAGGAACTGGAAGTCAGCCTCCACATGGCCTTCATGGAGGCGCGTCAGAAGCGCCATGAATTCATCACGGTGGAACACCTGCTGCTCGCGCTGCTCGACAACCCGTCGGCCTCCGAAGTCCTCAAGGCCTGCGTGGTCGACATCGAAGACCTGCGCAAGACCCTGGCCGAGTTCGTCGCCGAGCACACGCCGGTGGTCAACGGGGAAAACGTCGATACCCAGCCGACGCTCGGCTTCCAGCGCGTGATCCAGCGCGCGATCCTCCATGTCCAGTCGTCCGGCAAGAAGGAAGTCACCGGCGCGAACGTGCTGGTCGCCATCTTCGGCGAGAAGGACTCGCACGCCGTCTATTTCCTTCACCAGCGGGGCGTGAACCGCCTCGACGTGGTCAATTTCATCTCGCATGGCATCAGCAAGGTGCCGCAGACGCCACAGCCGGCCAAGGCCGACGCCGAGGCCGAGACCGAGCAGGAGCAGCAGGGTGGCGGTGCGCTCGAAGCGTATACGGTCAACCTGAACCAGCTGTCGCTGGCAGGCAAGATCGATCCGCTGATCGGCCGCGACCGCGAAGTCGAACGCGTGATCCAGACCCTGTGCCGCCGGCGCAAGAACAACCCCCTGCTGGTCGGCGAGGCCGGTGTCGGCAAGACCGCGATCGCTGAAGGTCTCGCGCGCCGGATCGTCGAAGGCGACGTGCCCGACATCCTGCGCAAGTCGCAGGTGTACTCGCTCGACATGGGCGCGCTGCTCGCAGGCACGAAGTATCGCGGCGATTTCGAACAGCGCCTCAAGGCGGTGCTCAAGCAGTTGCTCGACAACCCGAACGCGGTGCTGTTCATCGACGAGATCCACACCCTGATCGGCGCCGGTGCGGCCTCGGGCGGCACGCTCGATGCGTCCAACCTGCTGAAGCCCGCGCTCGCCCAGGGCCAGCTGAAGTGCATCGGCGCGACCACCTATGCCGAGTACCGCGGCGTGTTCGAGAAAGACCACGCCCTTTCGCGCCGCTTCCAGAAGGTGGATGTCACGGAGCCGAGCGTCTCCGAGACGGTCGAGATCCTGCGCGGCCTGAAGAGCCGGTTCGAGTCGCACCACGGCGTCAAGTACACCGCCGCTGCGCTCAGTTCGGCGGCCGAACTGTCGGCCCGCTTCATCAACGACCGCCACCTGCCCGACAAGGCGATCGACGTGATCGACGAGGCCGGCGCTGCCCAGCGGATCCTCCCGAAGACCCGCCAGCGCAAGGTGATCGGCAAGCACGAGATCGAGGACATCGTCGCCAAGATCGCGCGCATCCCGCCGCGCAACGTGTCGTCGGATGACCGGACGGCACTGAAGAACCTCGACCGCGACCTGCGCGCGACCGTGTTCGGCCAGGACAAGGCGATCGATGCGCTGGCCACCGCGATCAAGATGGCGCGTGCCGGCCTGGGCAATCCCCAGAAGCCGATCGGCTGCTTCCTGTTCAGCGGCCCGACCGGGGTCGGCAAGACCGAGGTCGCGCGGCAGCTCGCCTACACCATGGGCGTGGAGCTGATCCGCTTCGACATGTCCGAGTACATGGAGCGGCATTCGGTGTCGCGGCTGATCGGCGCGCCGCCCGGCTATGTCGGATTCGACCAGGGCGGGCTGCTGACCGAAGCGATCACCAAGCAACCCTATGCCGTGCTGCTGCTCGACGAGATCGAGAAGGCGCATACCGACGTGTTCAACATCCTCCTGCAGGTGATGGACCACGGCACGCTGACCGACAACAACGGGCGCAAGGCCGACTTCCGCAACGTGGTGCTGGTGATGACCACCAATGCCGGCGCCGAGGCCCTCAACAAGTCGGCGATCGGCTTCACCAACAGCAAGCAGAGCGGCGACGAGATGGGCGACATCAAGCGCCTGTTCACGCCCGAGTTCCGCAACCGGCTCGACGCCATCATCTCGTTCGCGGCGCTGACCAAGGATGTCATCCTCAAGGTCGTCGACAAGTTCCTGATGCAGCTCGAGGGCCAGCTCGCCGAGAAGAAGGTCGACATCAGCTTCACCCAGGCCCTCAAGGATCACCTGGGCGAAAAGGGTTTCGATCCGCTGATGGGCGCGCGGCCGATGGCCCGGCTGATCCAGGACACGATCCGCAAGGCGCTGGCCGACGAACTGCTGTTCGGGCGCCTGGCCGATGGCGGCAAGGTCACCGTGGATATCGGCCCCGACGAGAAAGTGATACTGGCGTTCGAAGAGCGCCAGACCGACGCGCCGGCGCCTGCCGAAGTGGCCTGAGCGCGCAGGCGCCCCGGCAGGTCGGAGGCCTCGGCGCCTCGTGCGAGCCACGGGGCGTGGCACGCCGTTTGCATTCCGGAGGGCGGTGCCCGCGTATGTCGATTTCGGCGGCACCAGAGGTAGTCTTTTTGCGGACATATGCTGGCTTATTCGGGTAACGGATTTGCTAGTTCGCACTGCGTCTTTCCGCTGCGCCCGCTGAATCGGTATCGTCAGGGTCCCAACCCGGAGATCGTCCATGCCGCTGCATCGCCGCTTTGCCCTGGCCGGCCGCCTCGCGCCGCTCGTGCTTGCACTCACAGTACTGGCCCCGGCGCAGTCCGCGCTGGCGCAGGACGCAACGGCGCTGGGGCGCCATGTGTCGTTCACCTGTACCAACTGCCACGGCACCAACGGCATGAGCGTGGGCGGCATGCCGAGCCTTGCGGGCCAGGATCGTGGCTACCTGGCGCGCCAGATGCGCGATTTCCGTGACGGCAAGCGCCCGGCTACGGTCATGCACCAGCTCGCGCGAGGCCTGACCGACGAGCAGATCGATGCCGTCTCCGCGCACTTCGCGGCGATCAAGCCCGCGCCGGCAGCGCGCTGAAAGAGAGGGAGTGGAGATGACGAACGACATCCAGGCAGCACCGCACAGCGCGGCACGCCGGCGCATCCTCCGGGGCGGTGGCGCGCTTGCCGCACTGGCCGCGGCCGGTTGCGCAAGCATCGACGCCAACCCGCCGCCC
>JAIENF010000707.1 GCA_019751575.1 Burkholderiales bacterium | reverse complement strand
CACGCGCCTGCAGGCCGGCCGGGTTGATGAAGTTCGCAAGCTGGATCTGGCCGACCTGCGTCGGCGCGGCGGCGCCGGCGGCGAGCACGCTGACCGTGCCGTCGCTGCCGATGGTGATGGTCACCGCGTTGGGCGGGATGGTGATGGTCGGCTGCAGCGGATAGCCGTTCGAGGTGACCACCTGGCCCTGGTTGTCGAGCTGGAACGCGCCGTCTCGCGTGTAGGAGACCGAGCCGTCGGGCAGCGTCACCTGGAAGAAGCCGTTGCCGTTCACCGCGAGGTCCAGCGGATTGCCGGTGTTCTGCAGGTTGCCGGTGGTGAAGATGCGGGCGGTGGCCACGGGACGCACGCCGGTGCCCAGCTGCAGGCCGGACGGCACCTGCGTCTGCTGGGTCGACTGGGCGCCCGGCTGGCGCAGCGTCTGGTAGAGCAGGTCCTCGAACACCGGGCGCTGGCGCTTGAAGCCGTTCGTGCTGACGTTGGCCAGGTTGTTCGATATGACGTCGACGTTTGTCTGCTGCGCTTCCAGACCGGTCTTCGCTACCCAGAGTGAACGGATCATGTTGGGCTTTCCAGGGTGCCGGATATCAGGCGTTCAGGTTGAGCAGCTGGGCTGCGGCGCGTGCGTTCTGGTCCGCGGTCTGCACCAGGCGGATCTGCAGCTCGAAGTGGCGGGCCTGCGAGATGATGTCGGTGATCGCCGACACCGCATTGACATTGCTGCGCTCCAGGGCCCCGGACGCGAGCGCGACGTTGTTGTCGGCCGCTGCCGGCTGGCCGCTGGACAGACGGAACAGGCCGTCGTCGCCGCGCACCAGGTCACGCTCGTTCGGATCGACCAGCTTGATGCGGCCGACCGCGTTGGTGATGTTCGGGATGCCGGCCGTGGGGATCGTCGACACGGTACCGTCGCGTCCGATGCTGATTCGCGTGTCGGGCGGGACCGCGATCGGGCCTCCGTCGCCGATGACGTTCAGGCCGGCCTTGGTCTGCAGCTGCCCGTTGGCATTGATCTCGAGCGCCCCGCTGCGCGTGTAGGCCTCGCGGCCATCGGGGGTCTGCACGGCGATCCAGCCCCGCCCTTCGACGGCGACATCCAGGGCACGCCCGGTATGGTCGATCGGGCCGGGCGCGAAGTTGGTGCCGACCGTCGAGTCGACCACGAACGTGCGGGTCGGCTGGCCCGGGCCGATCACCGCCGCCGCCCGCGCGCTGTTGTACTGCGAGCGGAAGCCATCGGTCGTCACGTTCGCCAGGTTGTGGGACGTGGCGGCCTGCTTGGACAGCGCATGCTTCGCGCCGTTCATGGCAATGTAGATCAGGCGGTCCATTCAGGTCCTCGGTCCGGGAAGCTGGCGGTCAGCGCAGGTTGACGAGCGTCTGCATCACTGCATCGTTCGTCTTGATCGTCTGCGCGTTTGCCTGGTAGTTGCGCTGCGCGGTGATCAGGTCGACCAGTGCCTCGGTGAGGTCGACGTTGCCTGCCTCGAGTGCCGCGGCCTGCAGCGAGCCGAGGGTTCCGGTCTCGGGAGCGCCGGTGACGGCAAGGCCGGACCGCGGCGTCTCCGCGAACTGTCCTTCGCCGAGCGGGTTCAGTCCCTGTGCGTTGACGAAGGTGGAGAGCACGATCTGGCCAAGGTCGCGCGTCTGGCCGTTGGTGTAGCGGCCGCGGATGACCCCGTCCGAGGCGATGTTGAATCCGGCCAGCTTGCCGGAGGCGAAGCCGTTCTGGCTGAGGGCGGTCACGCCGAAGTCGGAACCGAACTGCGTCGAGCCGCGGAAGTCGAACTGCACCGTCAGCGGCGAGGCCGCCCCGCCGGTGACCGGCATCGTCACGCCGGCGATCGGCATGGCGGTGGTCAACTGCCCGTTGGTGTCGAAGTTCAGGGTGGCCGGCAGGCCGGTCAGGTTGGGCGTCGCCGAATTGTCGACCGTACCGTAGATCGCCCACTGCCCGGGTGTCGCCGTCCGCGCGAAGAACAGCTCGATCACATGCGGATTGCCGAGCGAATCGAAGACCGTGCTCGCGGTGGTGTTGGTGTACGTCGCAGGGTCGTTCGCGTTGAACGGCAGGGTGATCGCCGGCCGGCGCGAATCGAGGTTGAACACCGCGTCGAATTCCGACGTCGAGGTCGGGGCGACGTCTGCCGTCGAGATCCGCAACGGGACCGGCTGGCTCGGCAGGATGGTGCCGTTGATGTCGGCCATGTAGCCGGTCAGGTTGTAGTTCTGGGCGTTGACGATGTCGCCCTGGTTGTTGATCTGGAATTCGCCGTTGCGGCTGTAGGAGACGGCCCCGTTCTGGGTCATCCGGAAGAAGCCGTTGCCGGAGATCGCCACGTCCAGGGGGTTGTTGGTCACGCTGATCGTGCCCTGGGTGAAGTCCTGGGCGATGGTGCCGACCTTGGTGCCGATGCCCACGGCGTTCGAGCCGCCGCCGGTGAGCGATGCCGCCATCACGTCCGCGAACTGCGCGCGCGAACCCTTGAAGCCGGTGACGTTCGCGTTAGCCACGTTGTTGCCGACCACGTCGAGGTTGCGGGCGGCGCTGTTCAGTCCACTCAATCCGGTCTGGAAGCTCATCTGGTTCTCCTGGGATAGCTGCAGGTATCTGCTGTTTGACGAATGGGTGTTCGGTATCAGTCGATGCGCCGGACCTGCGAGACGTCGGCCGCGCCGAGGCCGCGCAGGTTGAGACGTGAGGACGCGCCCTGCATGCTCACGCTGTCGACGACGCCGGAGACGAGCCCGCTCGCGGCGACCGCCTTGCTGCCCGCGGCCGCGTCGATGCGCAGCGTGTAGTCGCCGCCCTTCACCCGGTCGCCGGCGTTGTTGCGCCCGTCCCAGGCGAAGGTGGACGTGCCCGCAGGCAGCGCGCCGAACGCCATGCTGCGCACGACCCGGCCGCTGGCATCGACGATGGACACGCCGACCTTGTCGGCCGACGAAGCGAGTTCGACGCCGACGGTCACCGGGTTGGTGCCGTCGAAGCGCACCAGGTCGCTCGAGACGACGACGCTGCGCCCGATCAGCGATGCGTTCTGCGTGGCGGACATCGCGCTGGCCATGCCCTCGAGCGAGGTGTTCAGCTTGTCGATGCCGCTGACCGTGCTGATCTGCGCGAGCTGGGTGGTCACCTGCGCGTTGTCCATCGGGTTGAGCGGATCCTGGTTGCGCATCTGGGTGACCAGCAGCTTCAGGAAGCGGTCCTGGCTGTCGTCGGGGGTCGCGTCGACCAGGTCGCCCGGGACGGACGATCGCGGAAGGACGGTCGCGGCGCTGTTTACGGCGGGCAGTACGGTGGACATTGCCTGGCTCCTCGGGTCGGTTCGGCGATCAGGTCTGCAGCAGCGACAGCGTGCGCAGCGCCATCGTCTTCGCCGCATTCATCACGTCCGCGTTGGTCTGGTAGGCGCGCGAGGCGGAGATCATGTTGACCATCTCCTCGACGGCGTCGACGTTGGGCATGGTGACGTAGCCGCGGGCATCGGCCAGCGGGTGGTTCGGATCGAACTGCAGGCGCGGCGGCGAAGGGTCTTCGATCACGCGCGCGACCTGCACGCCGATCGCCGACTTGTCGCGGCCGACCGGCTGCGCGCTGAACACCACCTGCTTCGCCTTGTAGGCGCCGCCGGTCGAGCTGGCTGCGCTGTCCACGTTCGCAAGGTTGCTGGCGACCACGTTCAGCCGCTTCGACTGCGCGGCCATCGCGGAGCTGGCGATCTCGAATACGGCATTCATCGACATGTTCGCTGGGTGTCCGTCCGGAGGTTGGCGGGTGCCGGGACTACTGGCCCGAGATGGCGCGCTGCAGGCCGCTCACGCGCGACTGCATGAAGGCGACGTCGGCCTGGTACTTGATCGAGTTCTCGGTGAATCGGGCCATCTCGGTGTTCATGTCGACGGTGTTGCCGTCGATCGAGCCCTGCACCACCTCGCGGTACTTCGCGCCGCCCGAGCCGGCGACGCCGGACGTCGGAGCGATATGCCCGCCATGGGTCCGCGCCATCGAGAAGCCGCCCTCGCCCGACTGGATGCGCGCAAGGTGGGTCTTGAAGTCGATGTCACGCGCCTTGTAGTTGGGCGTGTCCGCGTTCGCGATGTTGGTCGCCAGCACCTGCTGGCGGGCGGCGCGCAGGTTCATCACCTGGAGGCGGTAATCGAAGTGCTGGTCGAGGCGGCTGGTCGTCATGGCAAGGCGGCAAGGTGGGGAATGGCCCCTGCTGTATTGCGATTACCGTGCCAGCGCCTCGATGCGCCAGGAAATGCTTTTTCTTCAATTACTTGCAGTCGTCCGCGCGGACCTTCCCGGGGTTTCCGGGGGGTTGCCGCCGCGGCATCGATTGCCGCAGGCGGCAACCGGTGCCACGGCACACGGAGGACTAGATGTCGGCGATGACCCGGTTCTTGCCGGCCTGCTTGGCGCGGTACATCGCCTGGTCGGCCCGCTTCACGACTTCGGCTTCGGTCTCGCCGGGGCGCAGCTGGGCAACGCCGGCACTGAACGTGATCAGCAGCTTCTCGTTGTTGGCCAGGAAGAACTGCTTGGTCAGTTCACGCTGCAGCCGCTCGATCGCGATCTTGCCGGCTTCGAGCGTCGTCTCGGGCAGCAGGATCACGAACTCCTCGCCGCCGAAGCGGCCGATGCTGTCGCTCGGCCGCAGCAGCGACTTGACCACCTTCACCAGGTGGACCAGCGCCTCGTCGCCTGCATGGTGTCCGTGCGTGTCGTTCAGCTTCTTGAAGTTGTCGAGGTCGAGCACCGAGATGCAGAGCGCATTGCCGTAGCGTTCCGCGCGCGCGGTCTCGCGGGTCAGGGCCTCGTCCAGCCCGCGCCGGTTCAGGCTGCCGGTGAGCGCATCCTCGCGCACCTTCTCGCTGATCTCCTCCAGTTCGACCTCGAGCTGGCGGATCTTCGTTTCTGCGGCTTCGGCCTGCTGGCGTGCGGCGGCCACCTCGTCGCGCGAACGCATCGCGTCATCCTGCATCGACCGCATGTCGCCCATCAGGCCGTCGAGGACGTCCTTCAGGCTGCCGATGTCTTCGGTCCTCTCGATGCGGTCCGCGTAGACGCCGATCTTCTCGTGGTAGACCGCGGTGCTGTCGGACATCTCGCCCAACCGCTCGATGAAGATGCCGATCATGTCCTTCAGGGTGCTCTTCGCATCGGCGAGGCTGTGCTTCAACGTGCCCTGGCGCAGGATGATCTCGCGGAAGCGCGACTGCGCATCCGTCAGCAATTCATGGGTCAGCGGCTGCGCCATCAGCTGGCGCATCACCTCGACCTGGCCGCCGATCCACTGGTCGTCGTCCACCAGTTCACCGATGTTCTCGACCAGCAGCCGGACCAGCCCCATCAGGTCGGGCACCAGCTGGCCATCCAGGTTGCGGGAGTCCGCCGCGGCCTTCCAGAATGAATTCAGGCGCGTGGCGAGTTCGTTGCAGGTTTCGGCGGAATCGGCCTTGCCCGCAAGATCCGCCAGGTTGATCAGTTCGGCGTTGAGCGCGGGCTCGATCACGAAGCGCGGCGCGACATCGTTGCGCAGCACCTCGGCCAGCAGCCGGCGCAGCGTCTCGGCCGAGGACACCGTGGATGCGGACATGTCGAGGCGCGACAGGGCACCGGCGGCCAGGGGCATGGACTGCCCGGCCGCGCTGTCGCCCTCCGGCGCCGCGGCGGTCGCCGGCGGGGACACGTCGACTGCGGTGCCACCGGAACGGACGGAGCCCCAGGAACTGACCAGCGCAAGCAGCTTGTCCTTCAGCAACGGAGACCGCCCGAATGCGCCCAGCACGCGCTCGAGGCCCTCGCGCTTCTGCATCGGCGACACCGCCGCATGGCGCAGTTCGTACTGCTTGAGCAGTTCACGGATGGCGTCGGGCCAGGCGACGCCGTCGTCCGCTTCGATGACTGCCGGTGCGGTGCTGGCCGCACCATGTCCGGCAAGAGTCGTCGCTGAGGTGTCGATCCCTGTGCCATCCTGCCGCAGCGCAAGGATCTCGGCGCCGAAGGCCTTCCAGTTCCGGCTCACCAGCGCACGCTGAAGGCGTGCCACCGGCTCCTTCAGGGTGGAATCGATGCGCGGCAGTTCGCGCAAGGCGCCGAGCATCGGCTCCAGCCCGTCGCCGGCGTGCTGCCCCTGGGTCCCGGAAATCTCCTCGTAGCAGTGCTGATAGTTGTCGGGCGTCGGGGCGAGCTTCCGGATCGCCAGCATGCGCAGCGTCTCCCGCGCGATATCGGTCGGGGTCTTCGCTGTGGAGGCGGTGGGGACTGTAGGCGCAACGGCCGCCGGTTTGACACTCTGCATGCCTGATCCGTTCAAGAGGCTGACAAGGTGGTGGACTGTGCTGTAACGTCATGCCGACCCTGATTCTTTAGCCACGATTGCCGCGAAAGCTTCGCCGCCCGCCCCGGAACGCTGCCGACCATGCCCCGATGCTGGTCGTCTTTCAACTCGGCAAACGCCGGCGCGGCGATCATCCGCTCCAGGAAGCGGTGATACATCTGATGCGCCTCGACAATATACCGATCACGTTTGCTTTGCGGAGTCGGAATCAGGATCACGAACCCAACATGCATGCGGCCGACGCGGCTCGACGCCTGGATGTACTCGGCAACGTCGGCGGGCATTCCCGCAAAAAACATACTGTTGAAGCGGTCA
>JAIENF010000029.1 GCA_019751575.1 Burkholderiales bacterium | reverse complement strand
GCCGCCCTGGGTGCCGACGTATTCGATGCCGCGGCGCCCGGGCAGCAGGCGCGAGCCGGAGACGATCGCGGCGATCGAGTCGGCGATGTGGTGCTTCGTCTTCTCCGCCACCTTCGCCGGCAGCGGCCGGTCGACTGCCTTTGCCATGTAGGCCGACAGCGAGCGGATCATCGGCGAAACGGGCACCTTCCTTCCCGCGGCGCTCATTTCGACAGCCCCGCGCCGCCGTCCACGCTGATCATCGTGCCGGTCACGTACGACGCGCGATCCGACGCGAGGAAGACGGCGACATCGGCGACTTCATCGACCCGGGCCAGCCGGCCGAGCGGGAATCCGGTCGTGAGCTCGCGCCAGCGGTTCTCGTCGCCGAACGCTGCCTGCGCCCGCGCCTTCCAGCGAACGACCTGGCGCTGGGTCTCGGTCGCACCCGGGTTGATGCCGACCACGCGCACGCCATCGTCGAGGCTGCCGGTCCCGAGGCACTGGGTGAACGCCATCAGCGCGGCGTTGCCCGCGGCGCCCGCGACGTTCTTGTTCGTCGGATGGAATGGCGATACGCCGATGATGTTCACGATCGCGCCCGACCTGCGCGCGGCCATGCCGGCATATACCTCGCGGCTCAGGTTGATGTAGCCGAAGATCTTCAGGTCCCACGCGGTGCGCCAGCGCGCCTCGTCGATCTGGTCGATCGATCCCTGGGGCACGGCGCCGGCATTGTTGACCAGCACATCGACGATCCCCGCGGCAGCGGACAGCGCCGCGGCGGCACCCGGCGCAGCAAGGTCGCTGGCATGCACGGTGACCGATGCCGCGCCGCGCTTGCGCAACGATACTGCTGCCTCATCCAGCAGCACCGCGTTGCGCGCGGCGAGGATCAGGTGGCATCCCTCGGCGGCGAAGCCCTCCGCCACGCCCAGGCCTATGCCCTGGGATGCACCGGTGATCAGTACGCGTTTGCCGGAAAGTCTGAGGTCCATCCATGTTTCTCCAGGAAATTTCAGGAACGAAAGTGGCTCAGGCGGCAGGTGCCTTCAGCACGCCAGCCTCCACCAGCGCGGCGATTCGCGCGGCATCCCACTGCAGCACGTCGCCGAGCACGCGCGCGTTGTCTTCGCCGAGCGTCGGCGGATAGCGGTCCGGCGGCGGCGTCTCGCCGGTGAACTTGATCGGGTTGCCCGCGACCTCGACGCGATGGCCGCGGCCGTCGTCGAGCGGCAGCACCATCTGCCGGTGCCGGACCTGCGGGTCGCTCAGTGCCCGGTCGAGGGTGTTCACGCTGCCCACCGGGATGCCCTTCGCGCGGAAGCGCGCGACCCAGTGCTCGGCTGGCTGGGCCAGGAACGCCTGGTCGAGCGCCGGCAGCAGCGTGTCGCGGTTGGCATGGCGATCGCCGTTGCTCTTGTAGCGCGGGTCGTCGAGCATGTGCGCGACGCCGAGCTCGCGCGCCATGTCTTCCCACATGCGGTCGGTGTTCGCGCAGACGACGACGTTCACGCCGTCGCCGGCGATGAACGTGCGATAGGTCGCGAACGAGTCGTGCGCCCGGCCCTGGGTGCCGGGCACCACGCCGGCGACCAGGTGGTAGGCGGCCTGGTAGGTGAGCATCGACACCTGGCAGTCGAGCATCGAGATGTCGATCTGCTTGCCCTTGCCGGTGCGCGTGCGCTCGAGCAGTGCCGCCTGGATCGAGATCACCGCGAACATGCCCGCCGCGAGGTCGCCCAGCGGGATGCCGGAGCGCACCGGCAGCCCGCCGCTCTCGCCGGTCAGGCTCATGCCGCCGGACAGGGCCTGCACGATCATGTCGTAGGCCGGAAGCTCACGATAGGGACCATCCTGCCCGAAGCCCGAGATGCTGCACCAGACCAGCCCCGGATGGGCTGCGGACAGGGATGCCGGATCGAGGCCCAGCTTGGCCGCGACGCCCGGCCGGAAGTTCTCGATCAGCACGTCGCTCTTCAGCGCGAGTTCGCGCACCAGCGTCTTCCCGTCGGCATGCTTCATGTCGACCGCGACGCTCTGCTTGTTGCGGTTGACGCTCAGGTAGTACGCGCTGTCGGGGCCGACGAAGTACGGCGGGATGTGCCGCGAGGAGTCGCCCCCGTGCGGCTCGACCTTGATCACCTCGGCGCCGAGGTCGGCCAGTATCTGCGTCGCGTACGGGCCGGACAGGAACTGGGTCAGGTCGAGCACGCGCACGCCCTTCAGCGGTCGCGCGCCGTCGGACGGGGCGGGTGCGGCATCCAGCGCAGCTTCAGGCATCGGGTCTGCTCCTCAGGCGCTCTTCCGGGCGCGGTAGCCGAGCCCCGCGGAGAGTTCGGTAGCGAGGCGGCACGCCTCCTGCGCGAACTCGGCCTCGCGGGCCGGGTCGAATCGTTGTTCAGGGATGGTGAAGCCGAGCGAACCGGTGACGCGGCCGCCCGCGCCGAACACCGGCGCGAAGATGCCGACCGCGCCGGCGATGCGCTGGCCGAGCGACAGGGCGTAGCCGCGCGCGCGGATCGCGGCGAGATCGGGCGCGACATCCGGACGGCCGGCGACACCCTCGCGCGCCAGCACCGCATCCACCTCGTCCGCCGGCAGGAAGGCGAGGATCGAGCGGCCCGAGGCTCCGGTGAGCAGCGTCTGCGGCTCATGGCTGCGCACGCGGTAGCCGAGCGGATGCGTCGATTCGACATGCGCGGCGAACGTGAGCCGGTGCTCGCGCGGCAGGTAGAGGCACAGGTAGGCGGTCTCGTTCATCGACGCCACCGCCTGTTCGAGCAGCGGTGCGGCAATCGCCTGCAAGGGATGCCGGCTGGCCACGATAGACGCAAGTCTCAGGAATTCGCGCCCTGCACGGTAAGTGGGCGCTTCCTCGTCGCGTTCGATCATGCCTTCGCGCATCAGCAGGTCGAGCAGCCGGTGGACCGTCGATGCAGGCAGCCGCAGGTCGGCGCTGATCCGCTTGATCTGCGTGCCGTCACCGGACTCGGCCACCGCGCGCAGCACCGCGACCGCACGCGCGACGGTGCCGGTATCGGCTGGCGCGCGCTGCGGTCCGGATGCCGAGGGGTCGGACACTACGGGCTTCAGACGCCGAACAGGTGGATCGCGCAGGCACCATGGTCGAAGCCCGAGGTGCCGCCGCCGGTGACATGGGTCAGCCCGACCTTCGCGCCTTCGACCTGCCGGCTGCCGCAGCGGCCCTGCAGCTGCCGCACGATCTCGACGATCTGCGCGGCACCGCTGGCGCCGACCGGATGCCCCTTCGACAGCAGGCCGCCGCTCGGATTCACCGGCACCCGCCCGCCGAGCGAGGTGGTGCCGTCGCGCAGCAGCCGTACCGCCTCGCCGCGCGGACACAGGCCGAGTGCTTCGTAGTAGAGCAGTTCGGCGATGGTGAATGCGTCATGGCATTCGAGCACGTCGATGTCCTCGGCGCCGAGGCCGGTCTCCTCGTACAGTTCGCTGGAGCACCGCTGCGTGATCTCGGGCGTGGTCATGTCGCGGAACCCGGGGATGTACCTGCCCGAAGCGAGGTGCGAGCCGAGCACCTTCACCGGACGGTCGCTGTGGGCCGAGGCCCGTTCGGTCGGGCAGATAACCACCGCGGCCGCACCGTCGCCGGTCGGGCAGCACTGCAGCAGCGTCAGCGGATCGGCGATCCGGCGCGAGGCCAGCACTTCCTCGACCGTGGTCTCGGTGCGGAACTGTGCATCGGGATTGAGCGCGCCATGGCGGCGTGCCTTCACCGCGACTTCCGCGAGGTCTCGTTCGGTGGCGCCGTAGTCGTGCAGGTAGCGCTGGGCGCGCATCGCGTAGAGCGCCGGCATCACCATGCCGTTGGACACTTCGATGTCGTCCTGGTCGAGCGGCAGCGTGCCGCCGCCGAGCTTGGTCAACTGCTCGACGCCGAACACCAGCACATAGTCGTACAGGCCGGCGGCCACCGCCACCCAGGCCTCGCGGAAGGCGGTCGCGCTGCTCGAGCAGGCGTTCTCGCAGTTGACGACCGGCACGCCGCTCATGCCGGTGTCGCGCGCGACACGCTGGCCGGGCATCCAGCCGGAGGTGGCGGTGCCGGCGTAGATGGCCTCGATCTGCTTCGGCTCCAGCTTCGCCTCGCGCAGCGCATCGCGCACGGCGGGCTGGGCGAGGGCGGGCACCGTGAGGTCGCGGTGCTTCCCGAACTTGATCATGCCGGTGCCGATCACCGACACGGGACGCAGGTTGGCGTGCATCAGCTTTCCTCCAGGCCGGCCGCCGCTCAGGCGGGCGCGAACCAGTAGTGGTAGGTCGGCGCGGCCGGGCTGGCGTCCGCCGGGTTGGCGTCCGATACGGCCGCTTCTTCGACATGCACGCGCACCGTGATGTCGGGTGCGAGGCCCGCGGCGACGCCATCGGTGCCGGCGATCTTGCCGAACACGCGCACGCCTTCCGGCAGATCGACATAGCCGATCACGTACGGCACCTGCCAGGCGGCGGGGGCGACATGCACGGTCGAGCAGGCGTACAGCGTGCCGCTGCTGCCCAGCGGCAGGGGCTTCATCCGTTCGCCATTGCAGGACGGGCAGACCGGCGCGCCGGGAAAGATGCGGGTGCCGCAGTCGCTGCACTCGGCGCCGGACAGGTGCAGTTCGCCATCTTCGGCGCGGGTGACGTCGGCCGCTCGCAACGCGCGCCCGACATGGGGCGCATTGCGGACGGATGCAGGTGCCGTGGCGGGCATGTGTCCTCCGGATGGAGCTATTGTTCCGTTGAGCGGAATCTCATTACGGTAACAGGAATGCTAGCGATCGGGCGGGGAGGATGCAAGGTCCAGTCCGCGTCCGCGCCGGGCACCACGGGCCGGCAGGCGGCCCGTGCGATTCGCGCGCAGAGAAGCCAGCCGATTGATTCAAAAGGACAAAAAGCGGGATTATTGCGCGCAGATGCAAGGCGAGGGAGCATCCGCCACTTCTTTCCTTCGCCTGCCGTCGATGAAGATTCCGCGAATGCTCGCAACGCTCCTGGCGTTCCTCATACTCCTGGCCGCGATCGTGATGACCACGGGCTACCTGCTGCCCCCCGCCCGCACCGGCCATGCCGCGCGCTCGATCGATGCCCCGCCGGCAAGGGTGCGGGCGGTGATCCTCGCCGTCGAGCGCCAGCCGCTATGGCGTTCCGGGCTGGCGCTCGTCGAGCGTGGCCCTGACGGGACATGGACAGAAGTCCGGATCGACGGGGAACGGATCGTCTTCCGGATGACTGAAGAGAGTGACAACCGCCTCGCCCTGCGGTTCGACAGCAGCCGCGGCTATAGCGGTCGCTGGCAGGCCGGGCTGCAGGCCGATACGACCGGCGGAACAGCCATACACGTATCGGAGCAGTCGACGGTCGCCTCGCCGATCGGACGAATCCTCTCGCGTCTGTTCTTCGCGCCGGACGCGTTCGCGGCCCGCTACCTCGACGAACTTGCGGCGGAGGTTACCCGCCAGGCTGGCAAGGGAGATTGATCCATGGCGGCTGGACGTTCCCGCGCCACCGACTGGCGCCGTCGTTTCGACAAGGCACGGCCGCCGAAGACGGTGGTGCTGGAATCCGACTTCGCCGGCATCCGGGCAGGTTCCACCCTCTATATCGGCTCGCCGGGCGTCATCGCGAACTACATCGCGCGCATCCCCGCCGGCGAGACCCGTACCGTGGAGCGCCTGCGCAATGAGCTGGCGCGACGCAACGGCGCGCAGGCCACCTGCCCGGTCACCACCGCGATCTACCTGAAGGTGGTCGCCGAGGTCGCGATCGCCGAGCTGCAGGAAGGCAGGCTACGCACCGACGTGGTTCCGTTCTGGCGGGTGATCGAACCGGGGAGCCGGATCGCCGCGCGGCTCAGTTGCGACTCGGCGATGATCGCTACGTACCGCGAGCTGGAGCGCGGTACGGAGGCGTGAAGCACGGCAGCAGGTTGTGCTGCTGCGCTCGCCGCCCCGGTCCACGCGTCATCAGGCCGTCACGACCGGCGACTACCTTTCGAGTAATGTCGAACGGTCGATCGGAGGCAATGCGATGCGGACAGGAATCAATGGCATGGGCCGGATCGGCCGCCTGGCGCTGCGGGCGGCCCTGGGTGCCGCAGAACGGCAGTCGGACGATCCACGTGCCGGCAACCGGCTGGACGTGGTGCACCTGAACGAGATCAAGGGTGGCGCCGCGGCCACCGCGCACCTGCTCGCCTTCGATACCGTGCAGGGCCGGTGGCGCGAATCGATCGCAGCCGAAGGCGATGCATCGATCCGGATCGGGTCGCGTTCGCTCGGCTTCTCGTCGCATCCGGTGGCCGCCGACATCCCGTGGGGCGACCTCGGCGTCGACCTGGTGCTCGAGTGCACGGGGAAGTTCCTCACCCCCGAGACGCTGCAGGGCCACCTCGACCGTGGCGCGAAGCGGGTGATCGTCGCCGCGCCGGTGAAGGTGGGCGACGTGCTGAACATCGTGGTCGGCGTCAACGAGGGCCTGTACGACCCGGCGCGCAACCGGATCGTCACCGCCGCGTCCTGCACCACCAACTGCCTCGCACCGGTAGTCAAGGTCGTGCACGAGGCGATCGGCATCCGCCACGGACAGATCACCACCATCCACGACCCGACCAACACCAACGTCGTGGTGGACGCGCCG
>JAIENF010000683.1 GCA_019751575.1 Burkholderiales bacterium | reverse complement strand
TCTTCTGGCGCAAGTGACAATCCGGGTCAGAGACGATTTTCCGGAAATCGTCTCTGACCCGGATTATCAGGAAAGCCAGGCGAGTACCTTGGGATCGAAGCCGCCGCGGTGGCGGGCGATGACAGGTTCGGCGGCGTCGATGAAGGCCTGGCGCTCGGCGGCGGTGGGCACGATGACTTCGTTCTTCGCCGGGTCGAGCTGCGACAGGACGAACGCGTCTTCGGCGCCGGCGAGTTCGCGCTGGTAGACCGTCGCTTCGCGGGCGGCTTCGAGCACGGCCTGCTGCACGTCGGCGGGCCAGCCGTTCCAGACGCGTGCATTCAGGATGAACGCGGTGCCGCCGAACAGGTGGCCGGTGAGCGTCATGTAGCGGTGGTAGTGCTGCACGCCGAAGTTGTACGTGTTGGTCAGCGGGTTCTCCTGCGCATCGAAGCGCGGCCCGGCGACCTGCTCGACGAACTCCTTCACGTCGACCGGGATCGGCACGAAGCCGAGCGCGGCGAACAGCTCTTCATGCAATGCGCTCATCTGGGTGCGGATGGTGAGCCCCCGGCAGTCGGCCGGCGTGCGGATCGGGCGCACCTTGTTCGACAGGTGGCGGAAGCCGTTGTCCCAGAGCCCGAGCAGGCGCACGCCGGTCTTCGCATGCATGCCAGCCTCGAGCAGGGCACCCAGCTCGCCGTCGAACGCCGCATGCACGGTCGGACGGTCGCGCACGATGAACGGCAGCTCGAGTGCGCCGAACTCGGGCACTGGCCCGGTGAATCGCACCGAGGAGATGTAGCAGGCCTCCAGTTCGCCGTTCTCGACCATCGCCGGCAGGTCCCCCGACGGGCGCCCGAGGTCGAGCACGTTGCCGATCAGTTCGAAGTGCACCCGGTCTTCGCCCAGCCGGGTGGCCAGCCGTTCACCGAAGCGGCGCGCCGCCTGGTTGTGGATCGACGCGGGCATCTGGTAGCCGCCGAAGCGGATCTTGATCGGTTGCGACTGCGGCATGTCCTGCACCTTCCCTGCGAGTGTTTCTGGTTCAGGCGATCGGCAACCCCTGCACCGTCGCCCGGCTCGTTTCGTCATGCAGCGCGATCACCGGCTCGACCGCGGGATCGGTGACGCCGCTGCCCACCGTGGTCACGTAGCGGCATGCCGCGAAGGCAGCGGCCTTCGCCTCGTACGCGTCGACCCAGGCGCCACGTTCGGGCAACCGCGCCGGATCGACAGGCCAGACACCGGGCCTCGGCCGCAGGGGGCCTTCGATGCCGATGCGCCACGGCTTGGCGGTCAGGCGCGCGCGGAAGCAGCGCTGGTTCACGCACATCCGCGCATAGACCGGATCGGCGCCGACCGCCTCGAAGAAGCGCAGCACCTCCGGCTCGACCGGATCGAAGGTTCGATGCGTCGCCACCAGGCGCAGCCCGGCCGGCGTGCGATAGGCCCGCAGGTTCCAGCCGCGGTTCGCCGCCAGGAAGCGTTCGATCCGCTGCAGCGCCATCGCCTCCGGGCCACCGCGCTGCTTCTGCTGGAGGCGCAGCAGGAAGCCTGCGATGGGCGAGAAGGCCACCAGCGACACCGAGAGCAGCAAGCCGCCGAACAGCCATGAACCCTGCGCGAGCCCGGCACCGACCGAAGCCAGCGCCAGCACGGCGAGCACCACCAGGCCCGCCTTCCAGGTCGAGCGCGGCGCGAAGTCGACATCGGCGAACAGCACGTCCGGCACGTTCAGGCAGCGCGCGCCATAGCTGTTGCGGGTGACCACCACGCGGCCCTGGCGGCCGGTGATCTCTTCCCGGATCGGCACGCCCGACGCGCCGTTGTACGGCAGCTTCGGCTCGCGCCTGGGCAGCGCCTCGCCGGCCTCGATCCGCTGCAGGGCTTCGGCCACGCGCGCATCGGCCATCGCCTGTGCGTCGGCCTGGCCTGCATCCGACCAGCCGAAGCGGCGCACGGTGACCTGGCGGTTGCCGGTGCGCTGCTGCAGCCGGGCCTCGGCCCAGTAGGCGGGGACGATCATCGTGCGCTCAGCCGGCTCTCACGCGCCGGCCAGCTCGAAGCGCCGCACCTCGCCCGGGAACCGGCGCGCCGCGACCAGCATCATCCCCTCGAACATCATGTTCGCGGCGAGGAAGGCCGCCATGCCCGACACGTCGTGCGGCGGGCTCACCGTGTTCACGTCGACCGCGACGATGTCCAGGCCATGCAGCCGCCGGAACATGTCGATGCCCTCGCGGGCCGACAGGCCGCCCCAGCTCGGCGCGCACACGCCCGGCGCGCAGGACGGATCGAACGCATCCATGTCGAGGCACAGGTAGACCGGCCGGCCCTCGAGCCGCTGGCGCAGGTCGGCCATCACTGCAGGGATGCCGCGCGCCATCAGCTGGTTCATGGTGACGATGTTGTAGCCGAGCTCGTTCGTGTGGCCGAAGCCGCCCGGACGGAACACGGTGCCGCGCACGCCGACATGCCAGCTGTTGGTGGTGTCGACCAGCTCCTCGACCGCGGCATAGTGGAACTGCGTGCCCGCGTTGTGTTCGTCCGGCCCGGGCGGCAGCGCGCTGTCGGTGTGCGAGTCGATGTGCAGCACCGCCATGCCGCGGTGGCGCCGGCCGACCGCGCGGATCACCGGCAGCGAGATGCTGCCGTCGGCGCCCATGGTGATCGGCACTGCACCGCCGTCGACGATCGCACCGACCGCGGCCTCGATCTGCGCGAACGCGTGGTGCGTCTTCGACGGCACCAGCTTCACGTCGCCGACATCGACCAGGCCGAGCTTCTCGGCGACCGGGAAGTCGGCGAACTCCGGGTTCCAGTGGCGCATCAGCCGCGACTGCTCGCGGATCGAGGTCGGCCCCTGGCGCGCGCCGACGCGGAACGCGTGCGTGCCGACGTCGAACGGGATGCCTAGCACCGCCGCATGCGCACCGGCGATCTCGGTCGCATACGGCACGCCCATGAAGGTGTTCGGACCGGTGCAGAGATCCTTCAGCGAAACGGCCTCAGCCCTGTGCTTGTCCACGTGTTGTCCGCCCTTGTCAGTCGACCCTGATGTTCGCTTCACGCGCGATGCGCCGGAACAGGGCGAGGTCGCCTTCGATGATCCTGCCGAACTCCGCCGCCGTGCTCGACTTCGGATCGACCGCCAGCGCCGGGAAGCGTTCCTTCGCCTCGGGCGTGGCGACCGCACGCACCAGCTCGGCATTGATCGACTGGATCACCGCGGCCGGCGTGCGGCCGGGCGCGATCACGCCCCACCAGTGGTCGGACACCATGCCCTTGATGCCCAGCTCGGCGAAGGTGGGCACGTCGGGCTGCGACGGGTGCCGGCGCGCAGCCGCGATCGCCAGCACCTGCAGCTTGCCCGCGCCGGACAGCGCCGCCGCCGAGGCGAAGGTGGAGAACACGGCATCGACCTGCCCGCCGGCGGCATCGGCCAGCGCCGGCGCCGACCCCTTGTACGGCACATGCACGATGTCGACGCCAGCGGCGCGCCTGAACAGCTCGACCATGAAGTGGGTGGTGGCACCGTTGCCGCCGGAACCGATGGTCACCTGCCCCGGCTTCAGGCGCGCGGCCGCCACCAGCGCCTGCGCGTCGCGATGGCGTCCGCGCCCCGAGAACAGGTACTGCGCCGAGGTGCCGAGCAGGCTCACCGGCGCGAAGTCCTTTGCGGCGTCGTAGGGCAGGTTCTGCAGCACGCTGGAGGAGGCGGGGAAGGCGGTGTCTGCGAGCAGCAGCGTGTAGCCATCGGGATTGGCCCGTGCCACCACTGCGTTGCCGATCGAGGTGCCCGCCCCGGGGCGCGGATCGATGATCACCGGCTGGCGCAGCGTGTCGGTCAGGCGTGCGCCGATGATGCGGGCGATCACGTCGGAACTGCCCCCGGGCGAGAACGGCACCACCATGCGGATCGGGCGATCGGGCCAGGGCGCGGCAGCGGAGGCCGGCGCCGCGAACGGCAGCGCAGGCAACGCCGACAACGCGAACAGCGCGGCAATCCAGTGGCAGGGGCGGGACGACTTGCGTGCATGCAGGGACATCGGTCGAACCTCGGGGGCGACAGCAGGCGAGTATCGACGATGCCCGGCGCGAGCGGCAAGCGCCATCACCGCTGCAGTGTCCCCGCGGACCGGCAGCCCGGCCGCCGATCGTGCATGCTCGCCGCGGTGCGTGGCCTGGCGTTTGCTTCATGCACGTGCCTGCACTTGACGCCATTCGACAGGACCTCCAGACATGCCGGCACGCAAGGCGCTAACCGCGACCACCTTCATCCTGCTCACGACACCCCTGTCGGCACTGCTCGCCGACGCACACGCGCAGGGACAGGCCCTCCCCTACCCCGACCGGCCGCTGCGCCTGATCGTTCCCAACCCGGCCGGCGGTGGCGCGGACATCATCGGACGCCTGATCGCCCAGCAGCTGGGCGAGCGGCTGCGGCAGCCGGTCGTGGTCGAGAACCGTCCGGGCGCCGGCGGCACCATCGGCATGGCAGCGCTGGCCAAGGCGCCTGCCGACGGCTACACGCTGGCGATGGGCGTGACGGCCACGCTGTCGATCGCGCCCGCGCTGTACGGCAAGACGACCGGCTACGATGTCGAGAAGGACATCGAACCGGTCGCGCTGATGGCCCGCCTGCCACTGATCGTGGCGGTACACCCGTCGATGCCGGTGAAGTCGATCGAGGACCTGCTGCGCCTGGCTCGGACGCGACCGGGGCAGGTCGCCTATTCCTCCGCAGGCAACGGCACGCCGCCGCACCTCGCGGCCGAGCTGTTCAAGACCGCGGCGAAGGTCGACTTCCTGCATGTGCCGTTCAAGGGGGCTGCGCCTGCGGTCGCCGCGCTGGTCGGCGGCGAGGTGTCGCTGATGTTCGCCAATGCGCTGCCTGCGCAGCCGCATGTGCGGTCGGGCCGGCTGCGCGCACTGGCGGTCACCTCGGCGCAGCGCTCGAGCGCGTTCCCCGAGCTTCCTTCCGTGGCGGAAGCCGGGCTGCGCGACTACAGCGCCGTGCAGTGGTACGGCGTGGTCGCGCCGGCGCGCACCCCGCGACCGATCGTGTCGCGCCTGAACCAGGAGATCAACGCGGCGCTGCAGGTGCCCGAGGTACGTGCACCGCTGCTCGCCGAGGGCGCGGACATCGCCACCGGCACGCCGGAGCAGTTCCGCGCGTTCGTGCGCGAGGAGGGCGTGCGCTGGGGCGGCGCAGTGCGACAGTCGGGCGCCCGCATCGATTGAGGCTGCGCGGTTCGGCGCTCAGTGACCGGCGTGCATGCGCCGGTTGATCGCATCATGCTGCACGCGCACGGCGGCCGGCCAGCGCGACTTGATCCAGGACAGCACCGCGATGATCTCGGCGTCGGTCAGCACGCCTTCGAACGCCGGCATGTCGGACGCATGGTCGTTCAAGCCGGCGGCCCGGGCGACGCCGAGGCGCGTCATCCGCACCAGCTGCTCGTCGGGGTGGTGCCAGGTATGTCCGGTCTCGTCATGCGGCGGCGCCGGCAGGCGACCATCGGGCCTGCGCTGCTTCCAGTCGGGCTGGCCTTCCAGCTTCGCGCCATGGCAGGCCGCGCAATGCGCGACATAGATCGGCTCGCCCAGGGCCAGCACGGCCGGATCGTCCGGGCGCAGCGAATGCTCGGTCAGCGGCAGCGGACGGAAGCCATCGAGGCGCGACCAGCCGATCGCCAGCACGATGCCGGCGACGGCAATGGCGACCAGGCTGCGGACGATCCAGGGCCGGGCAGTCATGCTGCGCCCTTCACCGCCTTGTACATCGCCAGCGCCTTCAGCCGCTGCACGGCATGGTCGACCACCGGCGCGGGATAGTCGGTGCCGATCACGCAGCCGGCCATCTTCTGTTCGAGCGCCGGCATCGTCCACGGGGCATGGATGTACTTCGCCGGCACCTTCGCCAGTTCGGGCAGGTAGCGGCGGATGAACCGGCCCTCGGCGTCGAAGCGCTCGGACTGGCTCACCGGGTTGAAGATGCGGAAGTACGGCTGTGCGTCGCAGCCGGTGGATGCGGCCCACTGCCAGCCGCCGTTGTTGGCCGACAGGTCGAAGTCGTTCAGGTGGTCGGCGAAGTAGCGTTCGCCCCGTCGCCAGTCGACCAGCAGGTCCTTCACCAGGAAGGACGCGACGATCATCCGCAGCCGGTTGTGCATGTAGCCGGTCTGGTTGATCTGGCGCATCGCCGCGTCGACGATCGGATAGCCGGTGCGTGCCTCGCACCAGGCGGCGAACAGCGCCGGGTCGTCCTCGAAGGCAAGCCGGTCGTATTCGCGTTTCCACGATCCGCCGACCACGTGCGGGTGCTGGGACAGGATCATGAAGTAGAAGTCGCGCCAGACCAGCTCCGACAGCCAGACCCGCGCGCCCTCGCTGCCGGGCGCCCGTTCGTACGCAAGGCGCGCCAGCTCGCGGATCGACACCGTGCCGAAGCGCAGGTGCACCGACAGGTACGAAGGCCCCTTCACCGCCGGGAAGTCGCGCCGGTCGTGGTAGCCGTCGATGCGCTCCAGGAAGGACTCGAGCAACGTGCGCGCACCCGACTCGCCGGTCGGGATGTCGAGCGTCGACAGGTTGCTCGGCTCGAACCCGATCGATTCGAGCGTCCAGTCGGCCGGGCG
>JAIENF010000478.1 GCA_019751575.1 Burkholderiales bacterium | reverse complement strand
GGCCTGCCTGTCCGCAGTGCTGGCGATCGCCGAAGCAAGGCCGGAGGGCCTGGCCGAGGTGACCGGCGCGCAGCTGCTCGATGCGTTCCTGGTCGGCATGGAAGTCGCATGCCGGCTCGGCGTGGCGATCGGTCCGGGCCACTATGCGCGCGGCTGGCACATCACGGGCACCTGCGGGGTGGTCGGCGCGGCGGCAGCGACCGGCCGGCTGCTCGGGCTCGACCCGGTGAGGATGGCCCATGCCATCGGGCTCGCCGCCACGTCGGCGACCGGCCTGGGCGAGATGATGGGCGGCATGTCGAAGAGCTACAACATCGCGCGTGCCGGCCGGGAGGGACTGAACGCCGCGCTGATCGCGGCGACCGGCTTCACCTCGTCGCTGCGCGCGATCGAGGCGCCGCGCGGCTTCGCCGTCGTGCTCGCCGACGGGCTCGATGAAGACCGGCTGATCGGAGGACTGGGCGAGCGCTGGGAGGCGGCACTCGACACCTACAAGCCCTATCCGTGCGGGATCGTGCTGCATCCGCTGATCGACGGCTGCCTTCAGGTAGCCGAGCAGTCCGCTGCCGCAGCGGCAGCGATCGAGCGGGTCGAAGTGAAGGTGCATCCGCTGGTGATGGTGCTGACCGGACGCACGGACCCGAAGGACGGGCTCGAGTCGAAACTGAGCTTTGCCCATGCCTGCGCCGTCGCGCTGGCCGACCGGGCCGCCGGCGTCGACCAGTTCACCGATGCACGCGCGGTCGATCCCGCCATCGCGGCGCTTCGCACCCGCATCCACCCGGTGGTCGACGAAAGCCTGGCCACCGACCAGTCCGCCGTCACGCTGACGCTCGCCGACGGCAGGCGCTTCGAGGCGCGCATCGAACATGCGACCGGCAGCGTCGTCAATCCGATGACCGACGCCGCGCTCGATGCGAAGTTCATCGCGCTCGCCACGCGCACGCTGGGCGAACGCGATGCCCGTGCGTTGTGCGCCATGTGCCGCGGCATCGATGCGCTGGAAGACCTGGCGCCGATGTTCGCGCTGGCCGGGGCAGGCGGCGGCTGACCGCGTCCCGGCCGGCCGCAGGCGCCCCCGCGCGACAGACATGGTTCCGACGCCTCCGATCCAGGCCGGCCCTGCCGGCCTGACGCTGCTCGCCATCGCCTGGGTGCTCTACTTCTGCCTGCATTCGCTGCTCGCGGCCACGCCGGTGAAGGCCATGGTCGCGGCCCGCCTGCCGAGGTTCGCGCCGGCCTATCGGCTCGCCTACAACGGCGTCGCCCTGGCCACGATGCTGCCGCTGCTCTGGCTGCAATGGCTGCTTTCGGGCGCACCGCTGTTCGACCTGCCGATGCCGGCGCGCGTGGCCTGCGACATCGCCGCGATCTCGGCGGTGGCAGCCTTCGCCTGGACGCTGCGCTGGTACGACATGGGCGCGTTCAGCGGCCTGCGCGCGGAGGCGGATGGCGCCGCGGCAGGCTTCACCCTGTCGCCGATGCACAGGCATGTACGGCACCCGTGGTACTTCCTGGCGCTGGTCGTCATCTGGACGCGGCCGATGGACGCGGCCTGGCTGGTGAGCGCGATCGCGATCACGCTGTACCTGGTCGTCGGCTCCTGGCTCGAGGATGCAAAGCTGGTCGATACCTTCGGCGAGCCCTATCGCCGCTACCTCGAGCGCGTGCCGGGACTCTGGCCGTGGCCGGGACGCAACCTGTCCGCCGAGGAAGCTGCCGGCTGGAGGCAGCTTCATGGCACGCAGGCGCCGCCCGACCCTCAGTAGAGCCAGTACCCGTAGAGATTCAGCGCGACGACCGACACGACGAGCATGGTCGCCAGGTAAGGCAGGTTCCAGCGGATGTAGGTGCCGATCGGGATGCCATAGCGTGCCTGCATGGTGAGCACGGTGCCCGAGGTCGCACACGCCGGCAGCCCCACCGCCCACGAGCAAAGGAAGGCCAGCGCCAGCAGGTCGGGCTCCGGCGACAGCGGCGCGAGCAGCACGCCGACCAGCGGGATCGAGACGATCGTGTGCAGGCCAGCCCAGGCGACCAGCGTGCAGAACACCACCACCAGGCTCGCTTCGAAGCCGCCGAACCGGGAGAACGGCGCACCGATCTCGAACACGGCCAGCAGGGCGGACAGCCCGGAGGCCAGCACGCCGGCCGCGAGGAATATCCAGAGTTCGCCCGCCAGCCCGGGCAGCCGGGTCGGCACATGGCGCCGCATGCGCGTGCCCGCCGCTGCCAGGCCCTGCTTCGCCCACAGCGCCGCGCCGGTGATCGCGATCGCCAGGATGGCGATCACCGGCTGTATCGACCATGAAGGCTGCCACTCGTGGATCGCGAACACGCCGACCGCCAGCACGAACGGAATCCACAGCCCGCCGACGTCGACCGGGTATCCCTCGAAATCGCGCGCATGGTCGAAGCGCGCGGTGGACAGCCAGCCCCAGAGCACCAGCGTGGCGATCACCCCGAGCGGCAGTCCCATCAGCACCAGCGTGAACAGGCTGGAGCCCTGGGCCACGGTCAGCGCGACCGCCATCGCGCCGAGGAACGGCGACCAGAATGCGCAGGTCGAGAACGCGGTGCCCAGCGCCATCGCCTGCTGGCGGGTGAGCGTGCCTTCGGGCGGCGCCGGGTAGTCCGGCACCGGCACCCCCGGCCCCGGTGGACGGCGCAGCCGGTCGGCGGCGATCAACGCGGCGGTGAGGTTGATCACCGCGCCGAATACATGCACGCCGACGATCGTTCGCAGCAGCGCGAGGCGCCCGCGGCGCAGCGGCGCGTCGCCCGCGGATTCGCGCACGCTGACCAGTGGCAGGAAAGCCACCCCGACCAGCATGGCGATGATCATCGTGTTCATCGTGAGCGCCCGCGCGAGCAGGCCGGACTGCCCGTGCAGGGCGCCCCAGGCCATCCCCGCGGCACCAAGGGCGCCCATCACCAGCACCATCGCCCGCTGGCGCCGGCCCAGGCGGTGCCACAGCGGAAATGCCGCGGCCCAGGCGACGGCACCGGGCAGCCATTCAGGAATGGCGGAGAGGATCTCGGCAGCGATCGCGAGCGCCACGACCGACATCAACAGCCAGCCGCTGAGCGTGTGGCGCCCGGACGGTTCCGGTTCGGTCACGGGCGGGGATCGGTGGGCGATCTGCGTTGCATTCCGCCGACTATAGCAGCCGGCCTGCCGCGCTTGCCTGCACCGGCGCGGGCGGGCACTCTCCACGCATGGGTTCGCTCTTCCTGCTCAAGCTCGCGACGATGCCGCTGGTGATCGTCACCGCGACGCTGGCCGGCCGCCGCTATGGCGCCGGCGTTGCCGGACTCATCCTCGGCCTGCCGATCGTGTCCGGGCCGATCTCGGTGTTCGTCGCGGTGGAACAGGGCATCGGTTTCGCGCGCGAAGCCGCCAACGGCACGCTGCTCGGACTGATCGCGCTGGCGACCTTCTGCCTCTCCTACGGATTCGCCGCGCGCCGGCTCGCATGGCCAGGCGCACTCGCCTGCGGCCTGGCAGCCACCGCGTCGATGGTCTGGCTGCTCGACAGCCTCGCGCTGCCCGAAGCCGCGGTGATATGGGTCACTGCCTCTGCGATCGTGCTGGCGATCCTGGTCTGCCCTGCACCCGGGCCGGCGCTTCGCCGCAAGCCGCCGCCGGCGTGGGACCTGCCCGCGCGCATCGTCGTCTCGACCACCTTCATGATGACCGTCACCCTGCTCGCCGCATCGATCGGTCCGACGATGACCGGCATGGCATCGACCTTCCCGGTGATGCTGTCGGTGATGGCGCCGTTCACCCACCGCGTCGAAGGCCAGGCGGCCGTGCTGTCGCTGCTGCGCGGCTGCGTCGAAGGACTGGTGACGTTCGCGCTGTTCTTCCAGCTGCTCAAGTGGACGCTGGGCACGTGGCCGATGCCGCTCGCCTATGGCTTCGCGCTGGTCGCGACGCTCATCGTCGCGGCCGGCGTCCTGACCCTGCAGCGCCGCCGCCGGGACTGAAATCCGGGTCAGAGACGATTTTCCCGGCGCCGTACGGCCAGTGGCGCGACCCTGGCGGGAAAATCGTCTCTGACCCGGATTTCAGTCGGCCCGGGTTCAGTCGACCTTCAGCCCGGCCAGGCCGATCGCGGTCTGGAAGCGCTTGAACTCCTCGCGGATCAGCTGCAGGAAGGCCTCCGGCGTGCTGGACACGGCTTCGCCGCCCTGGCGCTCCATCTGCTCGCGCGTCACCGGATCCTCGACGACCTTGACCACCGCCGAACGCAGCCGTTCGTACAGCGGCTTGGGCGGACCCGCTCGCGACGGACCGGCGGGCAGCATCAGGCCCATCCAGCCGGTGGACACGAAGCCCGGCACGCCCGCCTCGCTGATGGTCGGCAGTGTCGGCGTCACCACCGATCGCTTCTCGCCGCCAGTGGCGATCGCGCGCAGCTTGCCGGCACGCACATGGCCGATCACGGCGGGCATCGGTGCGATCGTCACCTGCGCCTCGTTGCCGATCACCGCGACCAGGGACGCGCCCCCCTTGTAGGGGACATGCTGCACGTTGATGCCCGTCATGTGGGTGAACAGCACGCCGGCGAGATGGCTCTGGAAGCCCGACCCCGCATTCGACATGTTGAGCCGTCCGGGATTCGTCCTCGCATGCGCGATCAGTTCCTGCACGGTCTGCACCGGCAGCGTGGGCGTGACCACCAGCATGTTGTGGGTGATCGCGACCAGCGACAGCGGCACGAAGTCGCGGATCGGATCGTACGACAGGCCCTTGTAGATCTGCGGCGTGATCACCTGCATGCCGGTCGAGCTCACCAGGAGGGTATAGCCGTCCGGTGCCGAGCGCGACGCGATCTCGCCGCCGATCAGGCCGCCCGCGCCGCCTCGATTGTCCGGGACGATCTGTGCGCCGAGTTCCTCGCCCAGCCGCACGGCGAGGACGCGGGCCAGCGCGTCGACGGAGGTCCCCGGCGTGTTGGCGATGATCAACCGGACCGGTTTCACCGGATAGGGCGGCGCAGACGCGCCGAGCGCGGGAAGGCTGGCGAGTGCCGCAAGCGCGGCAGCCGTGGCGGCGGACATCTGGCGGATGCGGGGCATGCCGGTTCCTCCTGGGGACACGCCGCCGTCTTCTGTGCGCCGGATCGGGGCCGGCAACGCGGACAGGCTGGCGCCAGAGGCCAGTGTACGTTCCCGGCGGGACGAAAGCCAGCGGCCGGGACTAGCGGGAGAGGGTCTTCCAGGCTGCGTCTGCCGCGAGCAGCACGGTGCTGTCACCGCGGTACGGACCGACGAACTGCACGCCCAGGGGCAACGCCTTCTGGCCGATGCCGGCCGGCACCGTCACGCACGGCAGGCCGAGCGTGGTCCAGTTCTTGTTGAACAGCGAGTTGCCGGTATTGGTCAGGCCGAACGGTGCCTCGCCGGGCGCGCTCGGGGTGAGCAGCACGTCGACCGTGCGGAACGCGTCGATGAACATC
Source organism: Burkholderiales bacterium (assembly GCA_019751575.1). Classification (GTDB taxonomy): domain Bacteria; phylum Pseudomonadota; class Gammaproteobacteria; order Burkholderiales; family CAIKXV01; genus CAIKXV01. Next base: position 1,157 of record JAIENF010000478.1, on the reverse strand, counting down.
GCACCGACCTCCAGCACGACGTCGATCGCACGCTCGTACAGGTCGCGCGAGGTGGCGCGCCCGCGTTCGATGCGCGAGCGCAGGTCTTCGCTCAGCAGTTCGCGGTGGTTGTCGTACTCGTAGCCGAGCGAATACGCTTCCTCGAACTGCATGATGGTCGCGTTCGCGTCGTAGACCGCGACCGCCTGCGGCGGCAGGTCTGCATCCACGACCGTCCAGCCGGCCGCGCGCAGCCTGTCGGCGACATCGGCCAGCAGGTTGCGGGTGTGCTCGTCGGTCTTGTCCCAGTGCGGCGTGCGGTACAGGCCGACACGGGGCTTCGCCTTGTTGCGGGCGAAATCGGGCAGCGGCCTGCCGGAGGTGGCGCAGGCGAGCAGCGCCGCGTCCTCGACGGTGCGTGCATGGGTCCCGATGGTATCGAGGGATTCGGCGACGATCTTCAGGCCGGCGCGATTGATCGTGTTGAACGTCGGCTTGTAGCCGACGACCCCGCAGAACGCCGCCGGACGGATGGTCGAGCCGCCGGTCTGGGTGCCGAACGCGAACGGCACCATCTGGTCGGCCACCGCCGCCGCGGAGCCGCTGGACGAGCCGCCGGGGGTGTGGCTGAGGTTGTGCGGGTTGCGGGTGCGTGCCGGGTGGTTGTTCGCGAACTCGGTGGTCTCGGTCTTGCCGAGGATCACCGCGCCCGCGCGGCGGGCGGCGGCGATGCAGGCCGCGTCCGCGCGCGGCCGGTGACCGGCGTAGACCGCCGAGTTGTAGGCGGTCGGCATGTCGGCGGTGTCGATCACGTCCTTCACGCCGACCGGCACCCCGTGCAGCACGCCACGGCGCGGGCCGCGGTCGCAGGCGCGTGCCTGCGCGATCGCCAGCTCCGGGTCGAGGAAGGCCCATGCCTGCACGGTCGGCTCGCGTTCGGCGATGCGCGCGAGGCACGCGCGGACCAGCGTTTCGCTGGTCAGGCGACCCGCGGCGATCTCACGCGCGGCCTGGGTCGCGGAGAACTGGTAGGCAACGCTGGCCATCGGGTTTTTCCTCTTCTTTGGCGGGGTCGGGAAGGATGCATCCGGACGGGCCGACTGTATCACGCGACTGGCACCCGGCTGCTATATGATCTGCCACCGCAAGCGTCCGCGCCCCTGTCGCAAACCCCAGCC
>JAIENF010000620.1 GCA_019751575.1 Burkholderiales bacterium | reverse complement strand
CGCACAGGGCCAGGCCACCGCCTGGAGGCCTGGCTACCGCGGCTGCAGCAGGATGGCAGCGTTACATCGAGGCTGGCGCGGCGGGTTGCGCCGGGGTCGCCGGGCCCGGCACCGGGGCGGCAGCACCGCTGCCATGCGGTCCGTGGCGATGGCCGCGGCGCTCGCTTCCGCGCTGCCCGCTGCGTTCGCCCCCGTGCTGCATCACGGGCAGGGTGACGCCGCGATCCTTCGCGCGCTGCTCCATCTCGGCGCGGCGTGCAGCCATCAACTGCGGACGCTGCTCCGGCGTCGCACTGCGCATCTTCTCGCGGAAGGCGGTGCGCTCCTCGGGCGTGGCCAGCTTGTCCATGGCCGCGCGCCGCGCCTGGCGGTCGGCCTGGCTCATCGCGTCACCGCCGTGGCGGCTGGCATGGTGGCCATGCTTCCCGTGGCGTCCTTCGCCGCGCGACATGCCCGGACGGCCGCGTTCTCCCTGGCTGCCCTGCGACGCCGACGGCGCTGCGATCGAAGGGTCGTCGTTCGCGTTCGGGAAGGGTGACGCCGGCTGCGCCATGGCGAACGGCGACGCCAGCGCGAGGCCCAGCCCGGTTGCCGCCAGCAGCGATTTCAGGTTGCGCTTCATCATGTGTTCTCCTGTGGGTTTGGACGCCGGGACATCCCCGGCTCGACGCCCGGCCGGCCGCTTCATGTCGCGGATCAGGCAGGGTGTACGGGACCCATTGGAGCACCCCGATGTAAGCGGACGATGTCCGCAGGACGCACAGGTGTTTCGATTTGTAGCGGCGGGCCGGGCGGTCCGGCGCGCCCGGATCAGGTGCTCGTGGCTGCCGCGGGATCGTCCGCGTCCGGGTTGCGCGGCGGTGGCGGCGGGGCGGCCAGCATCGCCGCGCGCGAGGCGGGCGTCTCCAGGCTGATCCGCCCGAGCGCGCCGCTGCGATAGTCGTTGAGCAGCGCGAGCGCGGCCTTCTCACGGTCGGGCACGCCGCCCTTCAGCACGAACCCTCGCCGCTGCGCGATCGCATCGATCACGTCGGGGCCGTCCATGCCCGTGGGATCGATCCGGTAGCGCGCGGACAGCAGCGCCGGATAACGCATCGCCAGCGCCTCGCCGAGGAAGTTGGCGACTTCCTCGTCGATGTAGGCATTCACCCCGACCGCATGGCTCGCGGCGAGCATCAGGCCGTCGGTCGGATGCTCGATGCGTGGCCAGAGCAGGCCCGGCGTGTCGAACAGCACCAGCTGGTCGGTGACATCGATCCGCTGCTGGCTCTTGGTGACCGCCGGCTCGTCGCCGACGTTGGCCACCCTGCGCTTCGCCAGCGCGTTGATCAGCGTCGACTTGCCCACGTTGGGGATGCCCATCACCATCAGGCGCAACGGCTTGAGCGGATTGTCCCGGTGCGGTGCAAGGGCCTGGGCCAGCTTCGGGATGCGTGCAACGTCGGAAGCCTTGCGGCAGGTCAATGCGACCGCCTGCACCTTGTCGCCCTTCTCGGCGGTGTCGACCAGCGCGCGCATCCACGCGGCGGTGGCCTGCGGATCGGCGAGGTCCGCCTTGTTGAGCACCTTCAGGCAGGGGCGCTGCCGGTGCCGGCGCAGCGCGTCGATCATCGGATTGCTGCTCGCGCCAGGCAGCCGCGCGTCGACCACCTCGACCACGAGGTCGACCTTCGCCAGCGTCTCGGCCGCTTTCTTGCGGGCGCTGGCCATGTGGCCGGGGAACCATCCGATCGACATCTCTCTGCCTGCTTTCCATTGTGGGGCTGCGCCGGGAGGCCGCCGCCGTGCTTCAGGCTCCGATGGTAGCGCTGTGCACCGGCGGGCCGTGAATGCCGTGGGTGTCATCTGCATGGCGTCCATCTTTGCGTATCATCGGCCCCCTGCCGACAGCCGGACGACATCGGCAGGCATCATGGCTGTCCAGTATCGGTCAAACGGAGTACGCACGCATGAAGTCGCTGGAACTGATGGTTGAACGCATCATCCTCGCCAGCCGCTGGATCCTGGTGGTGTTCCTGCTCGGCCTGGCGGGTGCACTGGCCGTGTATGCGGTGTCCTTCCTGTACAAGTTCGGCAAGGTCGCTGGCGGCATGTTCACGCTCAGCGACAGCGAGATGATCCTGGCGATGCTCGCGCTGATCGATTCCGCGCTGGTGGCCAGCCTGCTGGTGATGGTGATGATCAGCAGCTACGAGAACTTCGTGAGTCGCTTCGACCAGGGCGGCGACGACGTGTCCTTCCTGGGCAAGCTCAACGCGGGCAGCCTGAAGATAAAGGTCGCCTCGTCCATCGTGGCGATCTCGTCGATCCACCTTCTGCAGATCTTCCTGAACGCCCCGCAGTACGACAACGAGAAGATAATGTGGGTGACGATCGTGCACCTGGCCTTCGTCGCCTCGGCATTGATCCTCGGGTATCTTGAGCAGATCATGTCTAGACTCAAGTAGCAGCATGCAACGGAAGGTCAGCCAAAGGGCGGGCCCGACGTTTTCGACTGCAGGCAACGAGAGGGTGGGCCGGCCGGATGTCCGGCAGGCACCGCCCCGCGTCATGCCGCGCAATCATCCCTGCGCAACCAAAAACCGAGCCGGCAGGCCTTGTTCCAAGGAGGACACATCATGCAACCCCGTTCGTTCGTTTCCGTCGCCGGTGCCCGCTGCGCATCGCTCGTGCTGCTCTGTGCGGCTGCGCTGCCCGCCGCCGCACAGAGCGACTACCCGAACCGCACGATCCGGCTGATCACACCGGCTGCGCCCGGCGGCACCACCGACATCCTCGCCCGGCTGACCGCGGCCAAGCTCACCGAGACCATGGGCCAGCAGGTCATCGTCGACAACCGTGCGAGTGCGTCCGGCGTGAATGCCGGCGAGATCACCGCACGTGCAGCCCCCGACGGCTACACGCTGCTGCTGGTCTACCACCAGCATACGATCAATGCGGCGCTGAATTCGAAGCTGCCCTACCACCCGGTGAACGACTTCACGCCGATCAGCCAGCTCACGTCGGCCGGCCTCTTCCTGGTCGTGAATCCGGCCAGCCCGGTGAAGACGCCGAAAGAGTTCGTCGAGTGGACCCGCGGCTTCAAGGGCGGGCTCAACTTCGGTTCGGCCGGCATCGGCAGTGGTGGCCACCTCGCGGGTGAGCTGTTCAACCTGATGGCGGGGGTGAAGGCGCAGCACATCCCGTACAAGGGTTCCGGCCCGGCGCTGGCCGACCTGCTCGGGGGTCAGTACCAGTACAACTTCGCCGGCATGCAGGCGGCGCAGACGCTGGTGCGGGCCGGCCGCCTGCGCGGCCTCGCGGTGACCACCCCGAAGCGGGTCGCGGCGATGCCCGACGTGCCGACGATGGCCGAAACGCTGCCCGGCTTCGAGCTGGTCGGCTGGTACGGCATCGCCGGCCCGGCGAAGATGCCCAAGCCGCTGGTGTCGCGGCTGAACACCGAGTTGCTGAAGATGCTGGCGATGCCCGACGTGCGCGAGCGCATCCTCGCCGACGGCTCCGAGCCGGTGGGCAACGATCCGGAGACCTTCCGCAAGTACATGCTCGCCGACATGATCAAGTGGGCGAAGCTGGTCAAGGAAAGCGGCGCGAAGCTCTGATGCAGGCTGGCCGTCCGGGGCGCGGCGTCCCGGACGGCCGGAACGACTACTGCAGCGGGTCGACCTTGATGTTGCCCTTGCGGATCACTTCGCCCCAGCGGGCGAGGTCCTTCTTCACCAGCGCGGCGACCGCAGTCGAGTCGCCCCACTGGAACTCGATCGCCTGCGCGGCGAACTGCTCGCGCAGCGCCGGCGTGTCGACGACCTTCTTCAGTTCCGCGGACAATCGGTCGATGATCGCCTGCGGGCTGCCACGGCGGGCGAGCAGGCTGAACCAGGTCGCCGCGTCGTAGCCGGGATAGCCCAGCTCGGCCACGGTCGGGACGTCCGGCATCGCCGACAGCCGCTTCGACGACGACACGGCGAGCGCGCGCAGCTTGCCGGCCTTGACCATCGGGATCGCGGTGATCGGCGGGTTGAACAGCACCTGCAGCTGCCCGGCCATCAGGTCGGGCAGGGCGGACGCACCGCCCTTGTACGGCACATGGGTCATGCGCGTGCCGGTCAGCGCCATGAACCACTCGGTCGAGATGTGCACCACGCCGCCGATGCCCGAGGAGCCGAAGTTGAGCTTGCCCGGGTTGGCCCGCGCGTAGTCGACCAGTTCGCGGATCGACTTCACCGGCAGCTGCGGGTTGACCACCACCATCACCGGCGAGAAGCCGATCAGGCCGACCGGGGCGATGTCCTTGTCCGGGCTGTACGGCAGCTTCGGATAGAGCAGCGGATTGAGCACCAGCCCGTTGAAGCCTTCCAGCATCAGCGTGTAGCCGTCGGCACCGGCGCGGCCGAGGATCTCGTAGGCGATGATCGTGTTCGCACCCGGCCGGTTGTCGACGACGACCGACTGCCCGATGCCTTCGCCCAGTCGCTGGGCGACTGAGCGGGCCAGCAGGTCGGTGACGCCGCCGGCGGAGAACGGCACCAGCAGGCGGACCGGCTTGGCGGGCCACGCCGGTTGCGCATGGGTCGCAGTGGAGAGGACGGCGCAGGACAGTGACAGCGCAGCGGCGGCCGCAGGCAGCGCGGCAGCGTGGACACGGACGTTCATCGGGACTCCGGCGGTTGCAGGGGGGCGATGCCCGCGATCGGCATGGCGAGGAGCGCGAACGACAGGGCCTTGCCATGCGTATCGAGGGCGATCGAGGTGGTGACGCCGCTGCCCAGCGCATGTTCGCAGCTGAACTGCAGCGCGCACAGCTTCGGCAGCACATGGCGGCGTACTTCACCATGCACGATGTGTTCCAGATGCGCGGCCACCGCTTCGGCGGTCACCTGCTGCACCAGCAGCGGGAAGTCGTCGGCGCGATAGGCGAACAGCGACAGGATCGACGTGTCGCCCTTGTCGCCGGCGCGGCAGTGCGCGAGCTCATGCAGGAGGCGGGTGCCCGGGGGCAACGGCGCCGGCGCGACCGTCGAAGGCCGGCCGGTCATCGCGGAATCCCCGGTAGGGCGGGTCCGGATGCGCGGTCGGTCGACAGGCGCACCACGCCGCTGCGCACCGCATCGCGCGGCATCAGCGTCGACACGATGCCGATGCGCTCGTTGATGAACTTGCGCGCGCCGCCGCCGCCGGCCGGGCCGTTGGTGTACAGCGCTTCCACTTCCAGGCCGACGCGTTCGGCGAGTTCGCGCGTGGCACCGCTGGCTGCGGCACGCAGCCGGACTTCGTACGGATCGATACCGTGTCCGAAGTCGGTGCGATGGGTGGAGTCGATGCCGATCAGGTCGATGCGCAGGTCGGGCAGGTCGTGGTGCAGCCGTTCGTGCAGGACCGCGCCGGCGAGTTCCGCGCGTGCGCGCGCGTTCGGCCCGGCGTAGGAGATCTCGCCTTCGCCGATGAAGCCGGCGCGGTATCCGACGCTCACCTTGAGGGTGCCGGTACGCGAGGTGCCGCCGGCATTCTCGATGCGGATCCGGTCCTCGCCCATGTCGACCAGGTCGACGGTGCGGAAGTCGACGACCGCGTCCGGCGTCACGTACGCGGTCGGGTCGGCCACTTCGTACAGCAGCTGTTCCTTCACCGTGCGCAGCGTGATCATGCCGCCGGTGCCGGCTACCTTGCCCAGCGTTCCGTTGCCGTCGGCGCCGACATCGCAGAACGGGAAGCCGAGGTGGGCGAGGTCGCGCACGTCCTTCAGGCCCGGATCGGCGAAATAGCCGCCGGTCAGCTGGCCCGCGCACTCGAGCAGGTGGCCGATCACCGTGCCGCGCGCAAGCAGCGTCGGATCGTCGATGGGCCAGCCGAACTCGCGGATCATCGGCGCAAGGAACAGCGACGGGTCGGCGACCCGGCCGGTGATGATCACGTCCGCGCCGGTGGCGATCGCGGGCAGGATCGCCTCGGCGCCGAGGTAGGCATTGGCCGAGATCGGCGGGCCGTATTCGCGAACCGGCTGCCCGGTCTCGAGCGTCGGCGTGTCCGGGTCGAGCTGGTCGAGCACGTCGTCGCCGGTGACCACCGCCACCTTCAGCGACAGGCCGAGCTCCTGGGCGATCGCGACTACCTGCCGTCCGGCGCCGACCGGGTTGGCCGCGCCGAGGTTACTGATCAGTCGGCAGCGGCCGCGCTTGAGCAGCGGCAGCAGCGCCGTCATGCGCGCGCGCAGCAGCGGGTCGTAGCCCTGCTCCGGATCTGCCAGGCGGCGCAACTGGGCGGCCGCGACGGTGCGCTCGGCCAGGCACTCCAGGACCATCCAGTCGAGCCGGCCCTGCGCCGCGAGGATCACCGCCGGATCGATCCTGTCGCCCTGGAAACCGGCGCCGCAACCGATGCGGATGGTCTTATGGCGCGGCATTGGCGGGGATCCTTGCGGGGTTGCGTGGCATCGCGCCGATTGTCTGCGGCACCCGGTGAGCCGTCAATGTCGAGCAGCCGCAGGCTGGCGGCCAACCCTGTGGGACAATCGGTGCATGCATGTCGTCGTCCTCGGAGCGGGTGTGATCGGGTTGGCCACCGCCTGGTGCCTGTCGCGCGACGGGCACCGGGTCACGCTCGTCGAGCGCAACCAGGG
>JAIENF010000031.1 GCA_019751575.1 Burkholderiales bacterium | reverse complement strand
GCGGCAGGTGCCGCTGCAGCTGCCGCCACGGGCGCCGCGGCGGATGCCGCCGCCGGTGCCGGCGCGGCTGCGGGTGCCCCGGCCCCTGCGGTCGCTGCGGTATCGATCGTCGCGATCACTTCCTGGCTCACCACCGTGCCGCCATCGCCCTTGGCGATGCTGACCAGCACGCCGGAGTCGGGTGCGGGCAGTTCGAGCACGACCTTGTCGGTCTCGATGTCGATCAGGTTTTCGTCGCGCTTGACGAACTCGCCCTGCTTCTTGTGCCACGAGAGCAGCGTCGCCTCTGCGACGGACTCGGACAGCATCGGTACCTTGACTTCCACCAGCATGATCGATTCACCTTGTGATGTGTTTCGCCCGCGGGCCCCGGCAACCGGAACCCGCGACCGGAGCCTCTCTCGAACTATTCCTTCGTCTCGCCGCCGCCGAGCGTGATCGCCGCCGTGACGAGCTCTTTCTGCTGTATCGCGTGCAGTTTCTTGTAGCCGACCGCAGGGGTGGCCGATGATACCCGGCCTGCATAGAACAGCTTCTGGCCCTTGCGCATCGGACGCCGCAGGTAATGCTGCACCCAGTACCAGGCACCCTGGTTGCGGGGCTCTTCCTGGCACCAGACGATCTCCTTCGCCGCCGGGTACAGGTCGATCTGCTCCTTGTACTCGTCGTGCGGGAACGGATAGAGCTGCGAGATGCGCACCAGCGCGACATCCTTCACGCCGGCTTCGCGCCGCGCGGCGCGCAGGTCGAAGAACACCTTGCCGCTGCAGAACACGACGCGCTTCGCCTTGGCCGGATCGATGTCCTCGTCCCACTCGCCGTTGACCGGGCGGAACTTGTCGAGCGCGAACTCCTCGAGCTGCGACACCGATTCCTTGTGGCGCAGGATGCTCTTCGGCGTGAAGATGATCAGCGGCTTGCGGTACGGCCGGATCATCTGGCGGCGCAGCAGGTAGAACATCTGCACCGGCGTGGCCGGGTAGCACACCTGCATGTTGTAGTCGGCGCACAGCTGCAGGAAGCGCTCGATGCGGCCCGACGAGTGTTCCGGGCCCGCGCCTTCGTAACCGTGCGGCAGCATCATCACCAGGCCGGACATGCGGCCCCACTTCACCTCGCCGGAGGCGATGAACTGGTCGATGACGACCTGCGCGCCGTTGACGAAGTCGCCATACTGGGCTTCCCAGATCACCAGCTCGTTCGGCTCGGTCGACGAATAGCCGTACTCGAAGCCGAGCACGGCCTCTTCCGACAGCAGGGAGTCGATCACCGTGAAGTCGGGCTGCCCGGGGAACAGGTTCTGCAGCGGGATGTAGGTGCCGGAATCCCAGCGTTCGCGGTTCTGGTCATGCAGCACCGCATGCCGATGGAAGAAGGTGCCGCGGCCGGCATCCTGGCCCGACATGCGGATCGCGAATCCATCCTTCAGCAGGGAGGCATAGGCGAGCGTCTCGGCCATCCCCCAGTCGAGCGGGATGCTGCCTTCGGCCATCAGCCGGCGGTCTTCCATGATCTTCTGCACCCGCGGATGCAGCTTGAAGTCGTCCGGCACCTTAGAGATCAGCCGGCCCAGTTCCTTCAGGGTCTCGAGCGGGATCTGGGTGTTGTCGTTCTCGTTCCACTTCGTGCCCCTGAACTGATCCCAGTTGGGCGCGTACGGGGGCTTGAAGTTGGAGAGCACCGTCTTGTTCGTGTGGTAGCCACCATCCATCGCCGTGCGGTAGGTGCTGATCAGTTCGCTCGCGACGTTGTCGGTGATCACCCCCTCGGCGGCGAGCTTGTCCGCATAGAGCTTGCGCGCACCGGACTTCTTCCCGATCACCTTGTACATCAGCGGCTGGGTGACCATCGGCTCGTCCTGCTCGTTGTGGCCGGGCCTGCGGTAGCAGACCATGTCGACCACCACGTCCTTGCGGAACTCCATCCGGAAGTCGAGCGCCGCCTCGACCACCAGCGCGACCGCCTCGGGATCGTCGGCGTTCACGTGGAAGATCGGCGCCTCGATCATCTTCGACACGTCGCTGCAGTACAGCGACGAACGCGAATCGCGCGGGTCGGAGATGGTGAAGCCGATCTGGTTGTTGATGATCAGGTGCATCGTCCCGCCGGTGCCGAAACCCCGGGTCTGGGACAGGTTCAGCGTCTCCATGACCACGCCCTGCCCCGCGTAGGAGGCATCGCCGTGGATCAGGATCGGCATCACTTCACGACCGAGCTTGTCGCCGCGCCGGTGCTGCCGGGCACGCACCGAACCGGTGACCACCGGGTTGACGATCTCGAGGTGGGACGGGTTGAACGCAAGCGCCAGGTGCATCGGGCCGCCCGGGGTGGTGATGTCGCTCGAGAACCCGTCGTGGTAGATCACGTCGCCGTACAGGATGGCTTCGTCGATCTTGCCCTCGAACTCGGCGAACAGGTCCTTCGGCATCTTGCCGAGCGTGTTCACCAGCACGTTCAGCCGGCCACGGTGGGCCATGCCGATCACGGATTCCTTGACGCCCTGCGCGCCGGCGCGCTGCAGCAGGATGTCGAGCATCGGGATCAGCGTCTCGCCACCCTCGAGCGAGAAGCGGGTCTGCCCGACGTACTTCGTGTGCAGGTACTTTTCCAGCGTCTCGGCGGCGGTGAGCCGCTCGAGGATGTTCTGCTTGAAGGCCGCGTCGTAGGACGGCTTCGAGTGGATGCTCTCGAAGCGCTGCTGGATCCACTTCTTCTGCGCCGGGTCCGAGATGTACATGTACTCGAAGCCGATGGAGCCGCAGTAGGTCTCGCGGACATGGGTGAGGATCTGCCGCAGCGTCGCCCGCTGCGGCCCCACCAGCGACCCGGTGTTGAACTCGGTTTCCATGTCCGCGTCGGACAGCCCGTAGAACGACGGGTCGAGTTCCTGGATGTACGGCTTCTCCTGGCGCTTGAGCGGATCGATCTCGGCATGCCGCACGCCGAGGAACCGGTAAGCCCCGATCAGCTGCAGCACCGCCACCTGCTTCAGCGCCGCCTCGGCGCTGATGCCGGTGGACGCGGCCGCCTGGTAAGGACTGCGCTTCGCCATCTCGGCGAACTTCGCGCGCACCTGCTCGTGCGAGACGTCCGGGCCGTTGCCCGTGCGCTGGAGCGCGTCGAAGTACTGCCGCCAGGTGCCATCGACCGACGCGGGGTCGGCCAGGTAGGCATCGTAGAGCTCCTCGATGAACGGCGCATTCGAGCCGAACAGGTAGGAGTTGCCGAACATCTCTTGCATCATCAGGAATCGTCCTGTCTGTTGACGGGCAGGCTCAGCCGCCGGAAATCAGCGGCGGTCGGCCAGCGGCTTGAGCGTGCGCGAGGTTTCGCCCAGGAAGAGCTGGCGCGGGCGGCCGATCTTCTGGTCAGGGTCCTCGATCATCTCGTTCCACTGCGCGATCCAGCCGATCGTGCGCGACAGCGCGAACAGCGCGGTGAACATCGACACCGGGATGCCCAGCGCCTTGTAGACGATGCCCGAGTAGAAGTCGACGTTCGGGAACAGCTTGCGCTTGACGAAGTATTCGTCTTCCAGCGCGACCTTCTCGAGGGCCATCGCCAGCTTGAACATCTTGTTGTCCTCGAGCCCGAGTTCGGCCAGCACGTCGTGGCAGGCACCCTGGATCAGCCGGGCGCGCGGGTCGTAGTTCTTGTAGACGCGGTGGCCGAAGCCCATCAGCTTCGACGCTTCCGCCGGGTCCTTGGCGCGCTGGATGAACTTGTCGATGTTGGACACGTCGCCGATCTCGTCGAGCATCTTCAGCACGGCTTCGTTGGCGCCGCCGTGCGCCGGGCCCCACAGGCTGGCGATGCCGGCCGCGATGCAGGCGAACGGATTCGCGCCCGACGAGCCGGCCAGGCGCACCGTGGAGGTCGATGCGTTCTGCTCATGGTCGACGTGCAGGATCAGGATCTTCTCGAGCGCGCGCACCAGCACCGGGTTGGGCGTGTAGTCCTCGCACGGCACGCCGAACATCATGCGCATGAAGTTCTCGACGTAGCCGAGGTCGTTGCGGGGGTACATGAACGGCTGGCCGACGTTGTACTTGTAGGTCATCGCGACGATCGTGGGCATCTTCGCGATCAGCCGGAACTCGGAGATCATCCGGCTCTTCGGATCGTTGATGTCGATAGAGTCGTGGTAGAACGCGGCCATGCCGCCGACCACGCCGCAGAGCACCGACATCGGATGCGCATCGCGCCGGAAGCCCTGGTAGAAGCGCGCCATCTGCTCGTGCACCATGGTGTGCATGGTGACGGTGTTGTCGAACTCCTTCTTCTCCTTCGCGTTCGGCAGCTCGCCCTTCATGATCAGGTAGGCAACCTCGAGCAGGTCGCAGTTCTCGACCAGCTGCTCGATCGGGTAGCCGCGATGCTGGAGCACGCCCTGGTCACCGTCGATGTAGGTGATGCTCGACTTGCACGACGCAGTCGACATGAAGCCCGGGTCGTAGGTGAAGGCACCCGTCTTGGCGTAGAGCGACCGCACGTCGATCACGTCGGGGCCGATGCTCCCGCCGTAGATCGGGAAGTCGACCGACGGGCGTCCGTCGCTGAACGAGAGGGTTGCCTTGGCTTTGCTGTCCATCAGGTTCTCCAGATCAAGATCGCGCGCTGCCGCTGCGCCGGGGCACCCTCGGCGGAATCAGGCACGCGCGAATACAAAAACGCGCGGTCAGGCCGCGCGCAACATTTCCAGTACCGGGGTGACCCGCTTGTCGGCTGGCTGCAGCCGACCGATGATCATGTCCCACAGGTCCTGGTCGGGGTAGTCGAGCAGTTCCTTCAGCAACTCGACGTCCGCCGCCTTCATCGAAGCATAGCGGTTGTCCATGAACCGCTGCAACACGAGGTCGAGCTCGAGGAGGCCTCGACGGCAATGCCAGCGTAACCGATTTTCCTGAATCCGGGCGACCTCGGTCTGGACCATGGCTAGACCATCCTCCGGACCATCAGCTGCTTGATCTTGCCGATCGCACGCGTCGGGTTCAAGCCCTTCGGGCAGACATCGACGCAGTTCATGATCGTGTGGCAGCGGAACAGCCGGTACGGATCCTCGAGGTTGTCCAGGCGCTCGGAGGTGGCCTCGTCGCGGCTGTCGGCCAGGAACCGGTAGGCCTGCAGCAGGCCGGCCGGACCGACGAACTTGTCGGGGTTCCACCAGAACGACGGGCAGGAGGTCGAGCAGCAGGCGCACAGGATGCACTCGTACAGGCCGTCGAGTTCCTCGCGCTCTTCCGGCGACTGCAGCCGTTCGGTCTCGGGGGGCTGGTTCTCGTTGATCAGGTACGGCTTCACCGAGTGGTACTGCTTGAAGAACTGCGACATGTCAACGATCAGGTCGCGGATCACCGGCAGGCCGGGCAGCGGCTTGAGGACCACCGGCTCCTTCAGGGAATCGAGCGGCGTGATGCAGGCCAGGCCGTTCTTGCCGTTGATGTTCATCGCGTCCGAGCCGCAGACCCCCTCGCGGCAGGACCGGCGCAGCGACAGCGAATCGTCGTGCTGCTTGATGCGGACGATTGCGTCGAGCAGCATCCGGTCGCTCGGCTCGAGCGGGATGTCGTAGCTCTGCATGTACGGCTTTTCGTCGACTTCGGGGTTGTAGCGGAAAACTGAGAATTTCATCGTGCAGTGCCTTGTCCTTGCATGCCCTGGAAGATCAGTAGACCCGTGCCTTGGGTTCGAACGAATCGACCGTCAGCGGCTTGTCGTGCACCGGCTTGTACTCGAGCCGGTCGCCTTCCTTGAACCACAGGGTGTGCTTGATCCAGTTTGCGTCGTCGCGGCCCGGGAAATCGCTGCGGTCGTGCGCGCCGCGCGATTCGGTGCGCGCCTCTGCCGACACCAGGGACGACAGCGCGACCTCGACCAGGTTGTCGAGCTCGAGGGCCTCGACGCGCGCGGTGTTGAACACCTTGCTCTTGTCCTTGATCTCGGTGACCAGCGAGCGCTTCGCCACTTCGCGCATCTTCGCGACGCCCGACTTCATGCTGTCCGGGAAGCGGAACACGCCGCAGTCGAGCTGCATCGTCAACTGCAGGTCGCGCAGCACGGACGAGACCTTCTCGCCATCCTTCTGCCCTTCCAGCCGCGCCAGCCGGGCCTCGGTCAGCTCGCCGGCGTCCTTCGGCAGGTCCTGCTGGCTGCGGCTCGAACGGGCGTAGTCGGCCATGTGCTGTCCGGCCGACTTCCCGAACACCACCAGGTCGAGCAGCGAATTGGTGCCGAGGCGGTTGGCGCCGTGCACCGACACGCAGGCCGCCTCGCCGGCCGCATACAGGCCCGGCACCGGCACTTCGGGATTGCCGCCGCGCGGCACCACCACCTGGCCGTGGTAGTTGGTCGGGATGCCACCCATCATGTAGTGGCAGGTCGGCACGACCGGGATCGGATCCTTGATCGGGTCGACGTTGGCGAACTTCAGCGCGATCTCGCGGATGCCGGGCAGCTTGGAGTTGATCGTCTCGGCACCGAGGTGGTCGAGCTTCAGCAGCAGGTAGGTGCCGTCAGGACCGGCGCCGCGGCCTTCCTTGATCTCGGTGGCCATCGCACGCGCGACGACGTCGCGGCTGGCGAGATCCTTGGCGTTCGGTGCATAGCG
>JAIENF010000083.1 GCA_019751575.1 Burkholderiales bacterium | reverse complement strand
ACCCCAGCTGCTCCCACAACTCATAGGCCAGCGTCTTGGTGCCTTCGAGGAAGTATGGCTGGCGGTTGTGGCTCGCATAGAACATGGTCGAGGCCTCGCGCAGCGCCGCATCCGCGACATCCTGCCGCGTGCCCGGGACCGCGACGACGTCGGCCCCATGCGCGGCCATCTGCGCGATCTTGGGGTAGGACGCCGTCGCCGGGACCATGATGCGGCAACGCATGCCCGCCGCCGCAGCATAGGTCGCAAGCGAGGCACCCGCATTGCCGGACGAATCCTCCAGCACCTGCGTCACTCCATGCCGCCTCAGGTAGCTCACCATCGCCGTCATGCCCCGGTCCTTGAACGAACCGGTGGGCATCACGTACTCCAGCTTCCACAACAGGTCGATGCCCTTCCACGCGCGCGGCAGCAGGGGCGTCCAGCCCTCGCCGAGGGTCACCGCCCCTTCGTACGGCACCAGCATTGCATCGGCGTATCGCCACAGCGACCGGCGCGACGGATGGATGCGGTCGCGCGTGATCCCTGCGCAGGGCTCGAGGTCCACGCCATTGCCGTCGTCCGACTGCCAGCGCGGCACGTCGGACGCGTAGCGCCGCCCGTTGACGATGTCGAAGTAGCTCATGGCCCCGGCAGTGTCACGGTCGCGCGTGGACGGCAGGTTCAGCCCTCGACCTTTTCCACCACGCCGCTTCGGGTCGCCTTGAAGATGGCTTCGAGCGCGGAGATGTTGGCGATCATCTGCTCGCGCGGCACCGGATACGGCGCGCGCCCCTCGGCCGCATCGGCGAAGGCCTCGAGGTTGGCGAGCACGCCGGGCACCGGCGGGAACTCCTTCACCTCGCGCCGCCCGCCGCGGAAGCACTGGGTCATCGTCCAGCCTTCCGGCGCTTCAGGATGGGTCTTGTCGCGCACCTCGATCCAGCCCTCGTTGCAGTAGATCGCGAAGCGGCCGTCGAACGGCGTGGCGAGAATCGCGCTGATCAGCGCATGGCCACCGTTGCGGAACGACACCAGGATCGCCAGCGTGTCGCCGTTGACCAGGTGGCTGCCGAGCTGCTTCACGCTGGCATACACATGGTCGGCCTCGCCGAACACGCCGACCGACAGGTCGAGCAGGTGGATGCCGGTGGCCGTCATCGGACCGGCCGGCGCTTCCTTGCCGGACAGGCGCCAGTTGTCGGCAGCCAGCGACAGGAACTTGTCCTGGCTGAAGTTGGCCTCGACCTGCAGCGGCTTGCCGAGCACGCCGGACTTCACGATCTGCATCATCTCCAGGATCGGTGGCTCGAACCGGCGCTCGTGCCCGACCGCCAGCGCGACGCCGGCCTTTTCGATCGCGGCCACGGCACGAAGCACGTCCGCACGCGTCATCGACAGCGGCTTTTCGCAGAACACATGCTTGCCGGCAGCCGCGGCAGCGACGATCTGGTCGGTGTGCTGGGTGTGCGGCGTGCACAGCACGACGGCCTGGATCGACGGATCCTTCAGTACGTCTTCATAGCTGGTCACCACCTGCACGCCCTGCTCGCGCGCGAAATCGGCGATCGAGTCGGGATTGACCTCGACCACCTTGCCGACGCTGATCTTCTGGCTGGTCTTCAGCAGCGGGACGATGATCTTGCCCCACCATCCCATGCCGACAACGGCTACGTTCAACATCCGTCTTTCTCCTCAGGCTGCGCGGGCGGTCTTGCCCGACGCGATCGCGGCATTCACCGCCGGCATGACCTTCTCGGCCATCAGTTCCATCGAGCGCTTGCCCAGCGCCGGGTCTTTCCAGTCCAGGGACGCATAAACGAGCGTGCCGAAGTCGCCCACTTCCTCGCGGAAGGCGAGGATCTGGTCGACCACGCTGTCGACGGTGCCGGCGATCGTGAGCTTGCGGTTCACGTAATCCGCCGTGATCATCTCGTCGGGCATGCTCTGGTCGGCCTTGAACAGGTTGCCGCGATTGCCGAAGCCGACCAGCTTGCGGATGAGCTGCTTGAAGTAGTGGTGGTAGGGGCCGTCCTCGCCGTAGCCGTAGCGCTGCGCCGTCGCGTCGTCGTCGGCGACGAAGATGCACTTGGCGACGCTCCAGTCGGCCGGGTCGGCGACCACGCCGATGTTCTGCTTGCCCTGCACGTAGCTGTCCCAGTGGGTCTTCACCCACTGCGGCAGCAGGAAGTTCGCCGAGATCGGCTTCCAGCCGCGCTCGGCCATCGCCACCACGCCCTTGGAGAACGGCGCAACCACGGTGCCGACGATCGGTGGATGCGGCTGCTGGTAGGGCCTGAGCATGATGCCAGTGCCGATCTCGGCGATCATCGTCTTCTCGGTGGTGACCTCCCAGAACTGGCCCTTGAGGTTGTACGGCGCCTCGCCGGCCCAGATGTCGAGCACCATGTTGATGCCCTCGACGAACATCGCCATGCGGTCGCGGCCGTAGTTGCCGAAGGCCTCGGCATCCGACATCAGGCCGCCGGGGCTGATGCCCATGATGAACCGGCCTTCCAGCATGTTGTCGAGCATGGCCGCCTGCGCGGCGACGTGCGCCGGATGGCTGTTGGGCAGGTTGATCGTGCCGGTGCCGAGCTTGATCTGCCTGGTGTCGTGGGCGAGGCTGGCGAGGAACATCATGCACGAGGTCACCGTCTCGGCGGCGTCGGTCACGTGCTCGCCGACGAAGGCCTCCGAGTAGCCGAGGCGGTCGGCCAGGATGATCGCCTCGCGGTCTTCCTTGAGCGACAGCGGCCACGGCTTGCCCACGGGGTGCAGCGGCATCATGAAGGTGGACAGTTTCATGCGGTTCTCCGTATGCGGTAGCGATTGCTGGGAAGAATGCCCTGCGGCGGCAAGGTCAGGCGGCGAGCTGCGCCGAGGTGCAGTAGCGACCCTGGCTGTAGATCAGCGGATCGCCTTCGCCGTAGCGGGCGGCGAGCACGCGACCGATCACGATCCGGTGGTCGCCGCAGGTGACGGTGTCCTCGACCCGGCATTCGAATGCGGCGAGGCTTCCGGTCAGGAGGGGCACGCCCTCCACGCCGTCCTCGATCGCCAGCCCGACGAACTTGTCGTCCGCCGGCCGGCAGAATCGCTGCGAGACCTCCTGCTGTGCGGTGGCCAGCACGTTGACGGCAAATGCCCGGCCCTTGCCGAACGCAGGCTCGGAGGGCGACCCGGCGCGCAGGTTCCAGAGGATCATCGCCGGCTCGAGCGAGAGCGAAGTGAACGAGTTCACGGTGAGTCCGGTGCGCCGGCCGTCGGGCAGCAGCGCGGTGATCACGGTGACGCCCGTGGCGAAGCGGCCGAACGCATCCCGGAGCTGGCGCTGGGAGACGGCGTCTCCGACAGGGTCGCGGCTGAGGTCCAGGCGGGTCATCGGGGCTCCACGTCGGATGGGAAGGGAATCGACTGCGGACTTTAGCGATCGATTCGCATTACGCCAAATGATGATCCATAATATCAAGCATCACGAATCGTAATGAAGGCACCCGTCGCCGATGCCCTCCATCACCGCCATCCGGCTGTTCGCCGCCGCCTACGAGGAACGCTCGTTTTCCCGGGCTGCCGCGCGCGAACACACGACGCAGCCGGCCGTGTCGCAGCGGGTGCGCGCGCTGGAAGACGAGCTCGGCGTGCGCCTGCTCGAGCGTTCCCCGTCGCAGGTGACGCCGACCGCCGCCGGTGATGCCTATTACAGGCGTGCCATCGACCTGCTCGCTACGCTCGAGCAGGCGGGACGGGAGGCCCGCGGCGCAGGCAGTGCGCTGTCCGGCGAGGTCAAGGTGGGCCTGATGCCGTCCCTGACACGCTGTTGCCTCGCGCCCGCCCTGGCCGCATTCGGCGAGCGCCACCCGCAGGTGACCCCGAAAGTCACCGAAGCCTACAGCGGCGTGCTGACCGACCTGCTGCGCGCCGGCGACCTCGATTTCGCGATCGTGCCGGCGTTCGATGCGCCGGTCGGCATCCGCAGCCGCTTCCTCGCGCGCACGGCCGAGTTGCTGGTGTCGCGCGCCGACGGGCGATGGCCCGCCGGCGTGCCCGTGCAGGCGACTCGCCTGCGCGACCTGCGCCTGATGGTGCCGGCACCGCTGAACACCCGGCGGCAGCGCATCGAACGCTGGCTGGCGTCAAACGGAGCCTCCGTCGCGCAGCGGCTGGAACTGGACTCGATGTACGGCACCCTCGACATGATCGGTCGCAGCGACTGGGTCGCGATCCTGCCCGAAGTGATGCTGACGCCCGAGATCGACAGCGGCTCGCTGTCGGTGTCGCCGCTGGCCGCGCCGCCGTTCACGCTCGACCTGGTGGTGATCGAAGCGGCCCGGCGTCCGCCGCCGCCGGCGGCCGAAGCCTTCCTGGTGGAACTTGCGTCACGGATCGACGCATCCGCCACGCCCCTGCCGTAGCCCGGAGGCAGGACGGCATCGACGGACCCGCCGTCGATGCCCCGGGACGATACCGATCAGTCGGCCGTGATCTTCGCCTCGCGGATCGCCCGCCCGAAGCGTTCGTTCTCTTCGCGCACGAAAACCATGAAGTCGTCGAGCGACTTGCTGACCACCACCTCGGCCCCGCCGTCGTTGAGGCGCTTGCGCACGTCCGGATGCGCCATCACCTTCTGCATCGCCTCGAACAGGCGGTTGACCACCGGGCGCGGCGTCCCCGCCGGCACGAACACGCCCTGCCAGGAGCCGGTGCGCATGCTCTTGAAGCCCACCTCGGCCATCGTCGGCACGTCAGGCACGCCGGCGTTGCGGTTCGGCGCGACGATGCCCAGCATCTTCAGCTTGCCCGCCTTGACGAAGGTCATCGCGGAGGACAGCGTGACGAAGCCGAGCTGGGTCTCGTTCTGGATCAGCGACGTGACGGCCGGACCGGCGCCGCCCTTGTAGGGGATGTGGGTCATCGTGATGCCGGCCGCGCGCATCAGGATCTCCATCTCGATCCGGTTCGCGCTGCCCGGGCCCGGCGATGCGAAATTGAGCTTGTTCGGATTGGCCTTCGCAAAGGCGATCAGTTCGGCCACGCTGTTCGGCGGCAGCGACGGATGGGCCACCAGCGCACCGGGCACGTCGACCACCTGGGTGATCGGGATGAAGTGCTTGGTCGGCTTGTAGGCGAAATCCGGATACAGGCTCGGATTGATCGCCATCGTGCCGACGTTGCCGAGCAGCAGCGTGAAGCCGTCCGCCGTGGCACGTGCAGCAACCTCGACGCCGATGTTCCCGGCAGCGCCGGCCCGGTTGTCGAGCAGCACCTGGGTGCCGAGCTCCTCGGCCAGCCGCGGCTGGATGATCCGGCCGACGAAGTCGGATGCACCGCCGGGTGCGAACGGCACGATGATCCGCACCGGGCGCTTGCCGAAATCGACCGGCTGCGCCTCGGCTGCAGGCGGCTGGAGGGCTGCCAGCGGCAGCAGGGCGGCGGTGGCCGCCACGAGCAGTTTCGAACGGGTCATGCGGGTTGTCCTCCGTGGTTGCGGATGCCTGCCGGACGGATCCGGCCAGGCCTGCCGTTCACTCCGTCACCTTGATGTTGTTCTCGCGGATCACCTTCGCCCACTTCTCGGTCTCGGCACGCACGAAGGCCGTGTAGGCCTCGGGCGACTTGCTCGGAGACACCTGCATCAGGAGCTTGCCGAGCGAGTCGCGCAGCTCCTGCGTACCGAGCACCTTCACGGTATCGGCGAAGATCCGGTCGACCAGCGGCTTCGGCAGGGCGGCCGGGGCGAACAGTCCGTTCCACGCATTGGTGCCCTGCCCCGCGAAACCCTGTTCAGCCATGGTCGGCACGTTGGGCAGCTCGGGCAGGCGTTGCGGGGCCGTGGTGGCCAGCGCCTTGAGCCGGCCCGCACGCAGGTGCTCGATGGTCGAGCCGAGGTTCAGGAACGCCATCTGGGTCTCGTTGCCCATCAGCGACGGCACCATCTGTCCTGCGCCGCCCTTGTACGGGATGTGCGTGACCTGCATCCCGGTCACGCGCGCGAACAGCACCATGTCCAGGTGCGGATAGCTGCCGATGCCTGCGGACGCATAGTTCAGCTTGCCCGGGTTCTTGCGCGCGAACTCGACCAGCTGCTTGACGTCGGCGGCCGGCAGGCCCGGGTGCGCGGCGACGACATGCGGGATCTCGATCAGGTTGGTGATCGCCACCAGGTCGCGCGAAGGCCGCAGCTTGCCCAGGACGTGGGCGAAGGTGGTTTCGTTGATCGCGTTGGTGGTGACGTTCCCGACGAACAGCGTGTAGCCGTCGGGCACCGCCTTCATCGTCGCCTCCAGCGCGATGTTCCCCGACGCACCGGCCCGGTTGTCGATGATCACCGGCTGGCCCCACAGGTCACCCAGCCTGGATGCGACCTGGCGCGCCACGATGTCCGTGGCCCCCCCGGGCGAGAACGGGACCAGCATGCGCACCGGACGCACCGGGAAGGCGTCGGCGGCGGTGGCAATCCGCGGCACGGAAGCCGGGAGCACGGCCAGCGCGGCCGCAAGCGAAAGGATGAATCGGGTCATGCTTTCCTCCTGGGGGTATCGGCGACCGTCCGGCGTTCTGTCGCGCCGGATCGGCCAGTCATTGGATGGTGCCGCAACTCGGCGCCGCAGGC
>JAIENF010000448.1 GCA_019751575.1 Burkholderiales bacterium | reverse complement strand
GCAACATGAACGTGAACGAGGTGCTGGCCAACCGCGCCTCCGAACTGATGGGTGGCGTGCGTGGCGAGTCGCGCAAGGTGCACCCGAACGACGACGTGAACCGTGGACAGTCGTCCAACGACGTGTTCCCGACGGCGATGAGCGTGGCGGCGGTGATCGCGATCGAGAAGCAGTTGAAGCCGGCGGTACGCAAGCTGCGCGAGACCCTCGCCGGCAAGTCGCAGGCGTTCATGAACATCGTGAAGATCGGCCGCACCCATCTGCAGGACGCGACGCCGCTGACGCTGGGCCAGGAGTTCTCAGGCTATGTCGCCCAGCTCGACCAGGGCCTGAAGCACCTGGATCAGACCCTGCCGCACCTGTGCGAGCTCGCGCTGGGCGGCACCGCCGTCGGCACCGGCCTGAATGCACATCCGAAGTTCGCCACCGGCGTGGCGGCGGAGCTGTCCCGGCTGACCGGCCATCCCTTCGTCACCGCGCCGAACAAGTTCGAGGCGATGGGTGCCAACGACGCGATCGTCTTCGCGCACGGTGCGCTGAAGACGATCGCAGCGTCGATGATGAAGATCGCCAACGATGTGCGCTGGCTGTCGTCGGGCCCGCGCAGCGGCCTCGGGGAGATCGCGATTCCCGAGAACGAGCCGGGAAGCTCGATCATGCCGGGCAAGGTCAATCCGACCCAGTCCGAAGCGATGACCATGCTCTGCTGCCAGGTGATGGGCAACGACGTCGCGATCAACATCGGTGGCTCGATGGGCAACTTCGAGCTGAACGTCTTCAAGCCGATGATGATCCACAACTTCCTGCAGAGCGTTCGTCTGCTGGCGGACGGCATGGTGAGCTTCAACGACAATTGCGCGCTCGGCATCGAGCCGCGGCTGGACGTGATCGACCGGCTGATGCGCGAATCGCTGATGCTGGTGACCGCGCTGAACCCGCACATCGGGTACGACAAGGCAGCCTACATCGCCAAGAAGGCGCACAAGGAAGGCACCACGTTGCGCGAAGCAGCGGTCGGCTCCGGCCACCTGACCGGGGAGCAGTTCGATCAGTGGGTGAAGCCGGAAGAAATGGTGGGAACACTCAAGGCCTGATCCTCGGCCGGGGCGGATTCCCTGGTCTTGGCGGAGCGGCCTGCCCCGGCCGCGTGCATCGACGAAGAGTGGCGCATCATGTTGGTGCGCACGTCCGTGGGCGCGCCGCATTCCGGTGCCTCGGAAGTGCCCGGGACGGTTGCGGGTCGCTGCAAGGTGGCCCTGCACCGGCATGGCACGGCGATTGCACCGGCATGACCTGTCGTTCGTCCCGATGTGATTCGGCTCGCCCTCTCTTCTGGCTCCTGCGGTGTCTCCGGCACCCTGCATTCGATGACTCCTGCCGTCCCACCTGTACTCGATGTGCTCGACCTGCGTGCGGCGCTGGCCTCCGGCGCGGTCAGCGCGTCCGACGTGGTCGAGCAGGTCCTGCGCAGGATCCGCGCCCGGGGTGACGATCCGACCTGGATCACCCGGGAAACCGATGCGGCACTGCGTGCGCGTGCCGCCGAACTCGACCGCATGCCGCCGGCTGCCCGGGCTGCAGGCGGGCTGCCGCTGTTCGGCATCCCGTTCGCGGTGAAGGACAACATCGATGTCGAAGGGCTGCCGACGACGGCCGCCTGCAAGGCGTTCGCCTATCGGCCCGGCACGACGGCGACCGCCGTGCAGCGGTTGCTCGATGCGGGCGCGATCCATGTCGGCAAGACCAACCTCGACCAGTTCGCCACGGGCCTGGTCGGCGTGCGCAGTCCGTACGGCGTCCCGGCCAACACCTTCGACGCCGACTACGTACCCGGAGGATCGAGTTCCGGATCGGCCGTCTCGGTAGCGGCCGGGCTGGTCAGTTTCGCACTGGGTACGGATACCGCCGGATCGGGCCGGGTGCCGGCCGCCTTCAACAACATCGTCGGCCTCAAGCCGACCCGGGGGCTGGTCAGCAACCACGGCGTGGTCCCGGCCTGCCGGTCGCTCGACTGCGTGGCCGTGTTCGCGCACAACTGCCCGGATGCGCAGGCGGTCCTCGATGTGCTTGCCACGCCGGACCCGCTGGATCCCTGGTCGCGCGGGGCCCCTGTCGGCGCCGCCACGACCGGCCTTGCCGATCCGCGCGGGCTGCGCTTCGGCGTGCTCGACGGCGCTGACCTGGAATTCTTCGGCGATGCCCAGGCGGCGGCCGCGTACGCGCGCGCCGTCGGCGCCCTGGCTGACATGGGGGCCGTGCCGGTGCCGTTCGCGTACGCGCCGTTTGCCGAGGTCGCGGCACTGCTCTACAGCGGCCCGTGGGTCGCCGAGCGGTATGCGGCGATCCGCGCGTTCATCGAGGCGCAGCCCGAGGCCCTGCACCCGGTGACCCGGCAGATCACCGAAGGTGCGCGCAACTTCAGCGCGGCCGACACCTTCGAGGCGATGTACCGGCTGCAGGAACTGCGGGTGGCCTGCGGCCGCGTCTGGCAGGGACCGCAGGGGATCGACGTGATGCTGCTGCCCACGGCACCGACCCTCTACCGGTTGTCCGAGGTGGAGGCCGAGCCGCTGCTGCTCAACACCCGGCTTGGCCGCTACACGAACTTCGTGAACCTGCTCGACCTGGCCGCCGTCGCGGTACCGGCCGGGCTGCGCGGCGATGGCATGCCGACCGGCGTCACGCTCATCGGAGAAGCCTTCCGCGACCGCGCACTGCTTGCGCTGGGCGCGCGCGTGCAGTCCGCACTGAACACCACCAGCGGTGCCTGCGGTGTGCCGGTGCCGCCTGCGCCTGCCAAGACCGGTGCGGCAGCGCCGGTTGCGGCTGCCGGCAGCGTGCCCGGCACCGTCCGCCTGGCAGTGGTCGGCGCCCACCTGTCGGGCATGCCGTTGAATGTCCAGTTGACCAGCCGGTCGGCGCGTTGCCTGGAGGCGACCACGACCGCGCCGTCGTACCGCCTGCATGCCTTGCCCGGGACCGTGCCGCCCCGGCCGGGTCTGGTGCGCGTCGATCCGGCCGGCAGCAGTCCGCGGCAGGGGGCCGCGATCGTGGTCGAGGTCTGGGAACTCACGACCGAAGCCTTCGGCGCCTTCGTCGCCGAAGTGCCTCCGCCGCTGGCGATCGGCACCGTCACGCTGGCCGACGGCAGCACGGTCAAGGGTTTCGTCTGCGAACCTGCCGCGCTGGAAGGTGCCCCCGATATCTCCGCGTTCGGCGGCTGGCGCGCGTATTGTGAAAGCCTCACGGGAGTTCACCAAAGATGACCGATCCTGCATCCGTCGACTGGGCGGCCTATGTCGATTCGACTGCGTCCGCGATCGGACTGGCCATCGACCCTGCGTGCCGCGCGGGCGTGGTCGCCAACCTTGAACGCATCGCGCAGGTGGCCCAGGTGGTCAATGCGGTCGAACTGGTCGACACCGACGAGGCTGCCGGAGTGTTCCGGCCATGACCCGGCCCATTCCGGCCGGTGACACCGGCAACGGCGACGGTGCATTCGCCCTGCAGGGCGCTGCCTCCATCGCGGCCGCCGTCCGCGAAGGACGGGTCTCCGCCCGCGAAGTCACCGAGGCTGCGCTGGCGCATATCGACCGCCGCAATCCGGAGGTCAATGCGTTCACCGAGGTGACCCGCACCCGTGCGCTTGCCGAGGCCGCGGCAGTGGATGCGGCAGTGCGCCGCGGCGAGTCGCCCGGCCCGCTGGCCGGCGTGCCCTATGCCGTGAAGAACCTGTTCGATGTCGAAGGCATGGTCACGCTGGCCGGATCGAAGATCAACCGCGAGCGTCCGCCGGCCACGGCCGATGCAGCCGCGATCCGCCGACTGAGCGGCGCCGGTGCGGTGCTGGTTGGCGCGCTCAACATGGACGAATACGCGTACGGGTTCAGCACCGAGAACACCCACTACGGCCCGACACGCAATCCGCACGATACGACGCGCGTGGCCGGTGGCTCGTCCGGTGGTTCCGGCGCTGCCGTCGCAGCGGGGATGGTCCCGCTTTCACTGGGTACCGACACCAACGGTTCGATCCGGGTGCCGGCGTCGCTGTGCGGCATCTTCGGCCTGAAGCCGACCTACGGGCGGCTCTCCCGGGCGGGCGGCTACCTCTTCGTCGGCAGCCTCGACCACATCGGTCCGCTGGCGCGTTCGGCGTCAGACCTCGCCCTTGCCTACGACGCGATGCAGGGGCCGGACGCCGGCGACCCGGTGTGCGCGCAACGGCCGGTCGAGCCGACGGCCGCACAGATCGGCCGTGGCATCGAGGGCCTGCGCATCGCGGTCGCCGACGGCTATTTTTCGCGGCCGATGGCCGATGAGGCCCGGGCTGCGGTGCAGGCGGTCGCGCATGCACTCGGTGCGACGCAGCGCATCGACGTTCCTGAAGCGGCACGCGGACGTGCGGCTGCTTTCCTGATGACCTCGATCGAGGGAAGCCTGCTGCACCTGCCCGACCTGAAGTCGCGTGCGGCGGATTTCGAACCGCTCATCCGCGACCGCATGCTCGCCGGCGTGCTCGCGCCGGCCCAGTGGCTGTGGCAGGCGCACCGGGTCCGGCGGTACGTGCGCGAGCGCGCGCTGAAGGTGTTCGAGCGCTGCGACGTGATCATCGCGCCGTCGACGCCGATGTCGGCGCCTCCGATCGGCACCGAGTGGATCACGCTCGAGGGCGAGCGGATGCTGGCGCGGCCCAACCTCGGGCTGTTCACCCAGCCGATCTCGTTCCTCGGCTGGCCGGTCGCGGCCGTGCCTGTCGCGCGCGCCGCGGGGGAACTGCCGATCGGCGTGCAGGTCATCGCCGCACCGTGGCGGGAAGACCTCTGCCTGCGGGTCGCCGCCCACCTCGAACGCATCGGCATCGCGGCGGCACCCGCCGTGCTGTCGGCCTGAAGTCGAACACCTGCTACCGATGGAAACGCAACCGATGACCCTCGAAGTGAACATCCCGGACGTGCACGCCGAAGTGACCGCCGCGTTCTACCGCTACGAAGACGCGCTGGTGAACAACAAGGTCGAGGTGCTCGACGAGATCTTCTGGAACCACCCGACCACGCTGCGCTACGGCGCGACCGAGAACCTGCACAGCTACCAGGAAATCTGCGAGTTCCGCGCCTCGCGGCCTTCGCAGGGACTGATGCGTACCCTGGGCAATACGCGCATCACCACCTACGGGCGGGATTTCGCCGTCGCCAACACCGAGTTCAAGCGACCGCCGGGCGACCGGATCGGACGCCAGAGCCAGACCTGGATCCGTACGCCCGAGGGCTGGCGCGTCGTGTCGGCGCATGTGAGCATCATGATCGAACCGAAGTGACCACGGGAGCCGTGATGGATTCCAGCGCCGGAACCGGCAGTGCAGCAGAGGCCACGCCGACGGCCGTGCCCGAGCCCTTCATCCGGTTCGAGGACGTCAGCCTGCGCTATGGCGGACCGACCGGCACCCTTGCGGTCGAGGGTGCATCGATCGACATCCCGAAGGGCGGCTTCGTGTCGATCGTCGGCCCGTCGGGCTGCGGCAAGTCGACGCTGCTGAAGATGGTGTCCGGACTGATCGCGCCGACCTCGGGCCGGGTCGTCGTCGGCGGCAAGCCGGTCACCGGTCCGCTGGGTTTCGTCGGCATGGCATTCCAGAACCCGACGCCGCTGCCCTGGTACAGCGTGATCGACAACGTGATGCTGCCGCTGCGGATCGTCGAGCCGTACCGCAGCACCTTCCGCGCGAAGCGCGACGAGTACCGGGCAAAGGCCGAGGCCCTGCTGGAGGTCGTGGGCCTCAAGGGCTTCAGCGAGAAGAAGCCGTGGCAACTGTCGGGCGGCATGCTCCAGCGCGCCTCGCTCTGCCGCGCGCTGATCCACGAGCCGGCGCTGCTGCTGCTGGACGAGCCGTTCGGTGCACTCGATGCCTTCACCCGGGAGGAACTCTGGCAGGTGCTGCAGGAGCTCTGGCTGACGAAGCGCCCGACCGTGATGCTGATCACGCATGACCTGTCCGAGTCGGTGCTGCTGTCCGAGACCGTGTTCGTGATGAGCGCCCGGCCCGGTCGGCTCCTGCACAGCGAGCATGTGCCGTTCGCGCGCCCGCGCGGGCTCGACGTGATGTACGAGCCCGAGTTCGTGTCGATGGTCCACCGGCTGCGCACCCGCATCGGCGATGCGCGCGCCGACGGCATGAAGGCGGCCTGACGATGAATGCTTCACTGCTCGCCAACCGCTATGTGATCAAGGCGTTCCCGGTCATCTTCCTGGTGTTCATCTTCATCGCCTGGGAACTGCTGGTAGTGCTGACCGGCATCAAGTCGGTGATCCTGCCGCCGCCGAGCGCGGTGATCTACGACCTGGTCACCAAGTTCCCGCTGATCTGGCCGCACGCGGTGCAGACGCTGTACACGACGATGGTCGGCTTCGCCGGTGCGATCGTGGTCGGCGTGCTGCTCGGCTCGCTGATCGGGTCGTCCCGGATCGCCTACGAGGCCTTCTATCCGGTGCTGGTCGGGTTCTCCAGCATCCCCAAGGTCGCGGTGGTGCCGATCTTCGTGCTCTGGTTCGGCGTCGGCACCATCCCCGCCATCCTGACCTCGCTGGTGATCTCGTT
>JAIENF010000006.1 GCA_019751575.1 Burkholderiales bacterium | reverse complement strand
AGATCGGCGAACCGCTTCAGCAGGTCCGCGCTCTTCAGGGCCGTGTTGATCTCGCGATTGAGGCGCTCGACGATGTCGCGCGGCATGCCGGCCGGGCCGACGATGCCGAACCAGGGCGACAGCTCGAACCCCGGCAGGCCGGATTCGGCCACGGTCGGGATGTCCGGGGCGCCGGCGGAGCGCCGCGGCGTGGTCACCGCGATCGCGCGCATCTTGCCAGCGCGCACCTGGGCAAGCGCCAGCCCCATGTCGGCCATCATGAGGTCGACGCTGCCTACCATGAGTTCGGTCAGTGCCGGTGCCGTACCCTTGAACGGGATATGCACCACGCGCGTCCCGGCAACCGAGTTGAACCATTCGGCGGCGAGGCTGGACATGCTGCCCACCCCGGACGACCCGTAGTTCAGGTAGCCGGGCTTCGCGCGGGCGATCGCGACGAGTTCCTTCACGGTCTTCGCCGGGACGCGCGGATTGATCACCAGCAGGTACGGCACCCGGGCGACGTTCGCCACCGGGGTGAAGTCCTTCAGCGGGTTGTAGGACAGCTTGGGATACAGCGCAGGCGCGACCGTGAGGTTGCTGGATCCGCCCATGGTCAGGGTGTAACCGTCGGCAGGCGCACGCGCGCCGGCTTCCGCGCCGATGGTCCCGCCAGCCCCGCCGCGGTTGTCGATGATCACCGGCTGGCCCCAGGCCTCGGTCAGCTTGCTGCCGACCAGCCGCGCCAGCACGTCGTTCGGACCCCCGGGCGCGAACGGCACGATGATGCGGATCGGCTTGACCGGATACGTGGCCTGGGCGAAGACCGGCAGCGGTGCCGACGACAGTACGCAAAGCGATGCGGCACCGATGACGCACAGCGGGGAAACGGAATACCTGGAATGCATTGACGGGTTGCTCCGGAATGAGGATCGAGCTGCGATCGGAAGCAGATACCGTACCATTCACACCGACAATGCCGCTGCCCCGGGCAGGATGTCCTTCCGGAATGCAACCGCGCGGACCTCGGGCCTGATCAGGCAGGGCGGGCCGGAAAGGCCCGCCGGGCGTCAGAGCTCGCGGATGATGTCGAACTGTTTCGCGTAGGCGGAAGAATCGATGCGCGCGGCGATCAGCGTCGAGTGGTCGGTGCGGGCGAATGCCGCCGCCAGCGCAGTCCGGTAGTCGGCCAGGTTGTCGACCTCCGAGCACTCGAGGCCGAAGGCACGGGCGAGGTCGGCATAGCCCGGGGACGGGAAGTCCAGCCCGTGCACGCTCTTGCCCAGCTTGCCCTGCTTCACGGTGATCAGGCTGTGCTCGTTGTCGGCGAAGATCACGTACACGATCGGCCGCTTCACGCTGCCGCCACCGATCAGCCGGCCGGTGACCAGCTCGGGCAGGCGCATCAGGAAGCCGGCGTCGCCGCACAGGCAGAGCACCGGGCGGTGCGGTTCGGCCAGCTTCACCGCCTGCGCCGCCGGCAGGCAGAAGCCCATCGTGGCGAGGCCGTTCGACATCAGGAAGTCGTGCGCACCATAGGCGTCCCACAGTTCCACCGACAGGAGCTTGTTGGCGCCCACGTCGGTCACCAGCACCGTATCGCGCGGCGCGGCGTCGCGCGCAGCGAGCACGACATCGTTCGGCGACAGGCCGTCCACCGGCACGGTGAGCTGTGTGCGCACCGAATCGCGGAACCGTCCGCAGTCTTCCGGCGACCAGGTGGAGGACGCACGGGCACCCGACCCGCAGATCGCGGCGGCCAGTCCGGACAGCGTGTCGCCCAGGTCGCCGATCAGTTCGGCATCGACCGCCGCAGTCTGCTCGACATTGGGCACCCGATCGAGCCAGAGTGCCGGCACCGGTACCTTCCAGGGCTTGGGCAGCAGTTCGACCGGGTCGAAGCCGGCGAACACGAGGTAGTCGCACTGCTCGAGCAGCGCCTGTTCCAGCTTGCCGCCCATGAACACGCCGGCCGACCAGGGGTCGTCGGCGGCGATGGCACCCTTCGCCTTGGCCGAGGTGAGCACCGGTGCACGCAACGCCGAGGCGAAGCGCGCGAGCGCGCCAGGCGGCAGCGACAGTGCCGTGTTGCCGGCGAGGATCAGCGGTCGCCGCGCGGCGCCGACCACGGCCGCCGCTTCGGCCACGGCGGCAGCGGGCACCCGGGCCTCGAAGGCCGGCTGCAGCAGGCGCAGCGGGGTGGCCGGCACGTTCGTCTTGCCCGCCACGTTGTTCGGAAAGTCGATGAACACCGGGCCGGGTCGCTCGGCCAGCGCCGTGCGAAACGCCCGGCGCAGGCCGGTGTCCCAGGTATCCTCGTGCAGCGTGATCTGGGCCTTGGTCACCGGCCGCATCATCGCCAGGTGGTCGAACTGCTGGCGCAGCGCCACTTCATGTACTCCGCCTCGATAACGGTCGGCGATCGCCAGCACCGGCAGGCGGTCGAGCATGGCATGGGCCAGGCCGTTGGCGTAGTTGGCCACGCCGGGGCCGATCGCCGACACCGCCACGCCCACGGTGCCGGTACGCTGGCCGTACACGCCCGCCGCGATGATTGCCGAGGTCTCGTGCTGGGTCAGCACGAACTCGATGCCGGCAGCCTTGCTCGCGCTGACCAGCTCGGCGGTGGCACCGCCGCCGGGGATGCCGAACATGCGATCGACGCCGGCTTCCTTGAGCGCAGCGAGCATCTGTTCGGCGATGGTGGTGTGGGTTGTCTTGCTCAATTCAATGCACTCCTCGCTGAGCCTACCAGGCCGTGGTGCCACCATCGACCGGAATGATCGCGCCGGTGACGAACCGGCTCGCATCGGAGGCGAGCCAGACGGCCGCGCCCTTGATGTCGCTGTCGCCGCCAGGCTTGCCCAGCGGGATCTCGCGGTCGATCTTCTCCGGCCGCTCGTCGTAGACCTTGCGGTTGATGTCGGTGACGAAGAAGCCCGGGCAGATCGCGTTGACCCGGATGCTGTGCCGCGCCCACTTGATCGCGAGGTCGCGCGTGAAGTTCACCAGCGCGCCCTTGCTCGCGCCGTAGGCGATCGAGTTGTACGCATCCGGGTTGCGCCCGACCAGGCCCGCGATGGAGGCGATGTTGATGATGCTGCCCTTCTTCTGCGCGATCATCCGGCGGCCGAAGGCCTGGGCCAGCATGAACGGCGCGGTGATGTTCAGGTCGAACACCTGCTGCCAGCGCTCGAGCGGCATCTCTTCCACCGGCGCCACCCAGGCACGGCCGGCGTTGTTGACCAGGATGTCGACGCCACCGAAGCGTTCCATCACCTTGTCGTGCAGCGATGCGACAGCCTCCGCCTTGGCCACGTCGCAGGCGACGGTGAGGACCTCGGCACCGTAGGCTTCGCGCAGCTTCGCCTCGGCCGTGGCGAGGCGGTCTGCCTTGCGCGCGCAGATCACCACCTTCGCACCGAACTCCGCCATTGCCTCGGCCATCTGCAGGCCCAGGCCGGTCGAGCCGCCGGTGACGACCGCGACGCGGCCGGAGAGGTCGAAGAGTTCCTTCAGAGCAGTCATGGCATCGGTCCAGGAGGAGGGTCCAGGTCTTGCCTTTTGCCTGGCGAGCAAGACGGGATGAACAAAGACAAAGGGGGCCAGGCCCTGCCCTTTGCATCGAAGGCAAAAGGCAGGACCTGACCCCCGCGGGATCTACCTTGTTACTGGCTGCCCCAAGGCTTGATCGCCGCCTTCAGCTTCTTGTACCCGTCGATGTACTTCGGACGCTTCGGGTCATAGATGGTGTCGAAGGTCGCGAGCTGGTCGTCGAGCCACTTGTGCAGCTTGGCGTTGCCCGGGTTGGCGGCCTTGTATGCATCGTTGATCAGCACGAAGTGGATGCGCGGATCGTAGGGGTCCTTCGTGCCGCCGACCGTCTCGTCGCCGTCCAGCAGGCGGGTGAGCATCGCGTCGGCCGAACCGAGGGTCTGTTCGTAGATCGGCTCGCCGACCATCCGGTACATCACGCTGGTCATGTCGCGGCCGTTCTTCATGGTGAAGCCCATGTCGGTCCAGACCTTGTTCATGTCCATGCCGGTCTTGGCGTGGTCGAGCACCATCTGGCCGAAGTCGCGCAGCACCTGCGGGCCGTCGGCCATCAGGTCGGTCAGGCGGTCGCCGTCGAGGTCGGTGCCGAGCACGATCGACTTGCGGTGGCGGATGACGTCATGCAGCAGCAGGCCGTAGTTGGTGTCGGCGATGTGCTCGCTGATCTCGCCACCCCAGTTCTCCATGCCGGCCTTGAAGTCCTTCGGCAGCAGCTTGACGATCGCGTCGACGTTGTCCTTGTGCTCTTCGTACGCGTCGACCGAATACTGGCGCACCATCTTGAACTTGGTGCCCTTCAGCATCCAGCGCAGCAGGCCGGCGTTGATCGCGTCTTCCTGGGCCTGGGTCGGCTTCATCGCGACGCGGCCGAGTTGCCCGGTCTCGTGCACCATCTTGAGGAACAGGCGGCCGGCATAGGCCATGCGGATGCCGGGGGTGTTCATCTCGGAATGGACGATGCCGGTCTCCGGATCGACCTTGAACTTCTTCTTGTCCTGCGAGTAGGGAAGGCAGGGCATGCAGCGCACCGCGGTGATCGGACCGTACGGACGCACGTTGCAGTACACGCCGGCGGAGGTGCGCAGCGGCGCGTTGGCCGACTTGCCGAACACGACGACCTTCTTGCCGCCGTCGTTGACCAGGAAGTCGCCGGCGGTCGACCACTTGATCGAGGTATAGGGCAGCTTGCCGAACCAGTCCAGGCACGCGAGTTTCGTGTCGTGGCGGTACTGCGCCATCATCGGCACGCCGAGGTAGGGCAGGCCGAGCACGTCCAGCGCCATCAGCGTGCCGTTCAGCGCGAAGGTGTCGGTGAAGGTATGGGCAACCGGCTTCACACCGCCGGCGGCGTTGCCGCCTTCCCAGAGGATCGCGTCGGGCGATCCGTCGATCTTGACGCTGGAACGCTTGTAGATGCTGTCGAGGTACTTGAACAGGTCGCCGCTGGCTTCTTCCTGGGCGATCTTGAGCAGGTCGAGGGGTGCACTCATCTTGTGTTTCTCCGTTCGTGGAAGCGCGGCATCAGGCTGTGGTCTGGGCTGTCGAGGCCGTATGTAACGCCGGCGGGCGCCGCGGGCTGTCCCGGGGGGCCTGGGTCCGACCGCCGACCGCGCGGAATGACACCGTGCGGGACTGCCTGCGGGGCCGCAAGGATGCTGCTCGGGCATGCGGCCTGGAAGTTCGGAGGCGCTGGCTCAACCTTCCGATGATACCAAGACTGGCGCGCGGCAGCGGGAAGGCCGTTCAGGCCGGCGCAAGGGCTGCCGCCCTGCGCGGGCAAATGGACGGCAACCGGGACCGCCGCGACCTCGACGACGAACGCAGGCTTGCCGCAGGAGCCGGCGATCGACGCGAACAATTCCTCACCGAGTGAGATTTTCCGTCCGGTCGGCCTCAACTCGCCGGCGCAGCCGCCGATGATGACAGGTCCACCCTGCGTTTGCATGTCACCCGGCCTGCAATGCCTTCCCACACACGGAGCAGTCGATTGCCACAAGCCATCCGACCGTCGAATCAGAGGGGCCCAGCCTTCGGCGGCACTCCCCTCGCACGGGTTCCGGTCGCAGACCTGAAGCTGGGGATGTTCGTGGCAGACCTGGATCGCCCCTGGTCGGACACCCCTTTCCTGCTCGAAGGATTGCTCCTGGAGAGCGAAAGGGAACTGGCGCTGATCACCGGCCTGTGCAGTGAGGTGACCGTGGATCTGTCGCGCTCGGTGGGCCTCGAGGATGCCCCACCGCCCGCCGAACCTGCCCTTTCTTCGGCAGCACGCTGGGAGAACGAGTCCGCATGGATGGAGTTGTCAGACGACCGCCTCTGCCGTGCGGCGGCGCAGACCGTCGCGGAATCGGCCGGGCAGGGCACGGCTGGCAGCACCGAGCCGTCGGTCGACTGTCCGCCCCTGCATCGGCGGCCGATCGCCTGGTTCGTCACCGTGTGCCGCCAGTTGCTCGAGAGCTACCTGCGGCCGGGCCCGAGATCCCTCGACGACCTTCCACAGGGCGACAGGGCAGCCCCCTCCCTCCCGCGGCCGGTAGCCGGAGTGAGACCCGGCACGCCGTCCCTGATCGTGCGGATCCTGCGCGAACTGACCCGGCCCGGTCGGCGACGCGGGCCTGACCCACTGCCTGCGACACCGTCCCTGGAAGGGCGGCCGGACACGCCCGATGCACCGGATTCCCGATCGGGCAGCTGGGCAGGCCTTCGCAGGGTGCTGGGCGAGATCTTTTCCAGGCGCCAACGCGGCGCTCCCGCTGCGTCCGATGCCTCGGCGCCCGGAACCCCCGCGCCGCTCCCGCTGCCTTCGGCAGCGAATGCCCCTGAGTACGATGGCGCGCCCCGCAGCCTGCCGTTCCGCGTCCTGCTCTGGCGGGTCGTGCTGAAGCTGCTGGGGCTGGGCCGCAGGCACGAGAAAGGCGGCACCGCGCCCTGGTCGCAGCCCACCGCCGCCGGCACCACCGATGGCGGCGAGCTCACCGCCGCCGAGCGCGCAGACGCCGAACAACAGGTCAAGCGCTTCGAACAGGACCTGCCGCGCGTCGCGGCCACGCTCAGGC
>JAIENF010000604.1 GCA_019751575.1 Burkholderiales bacterium | reverse complement strand
TGATGGCAGACCTGAATGCGGACGATTGAATACGCCAGCGCCTTCAAGAAGGACTACAAGCGGGTCAAGGCCAGCCCTCGGCATGCTGGGGACGCCGAGTCCCTGCTGACTGCGGTCCTGAAGCACTTGGTCGCAGATCGTTCGTTGCCGCCAGCCAACCGGGATCACGCCCTCACCGGTGACTGGATCGGCTACCGGGAATGTCACGTCAAGCCGGACCTGCTGCTGATCTATCGGAAGCCGAACGACGCCACGCTTCGCCTGGCACGGTTCGGATCGCACAGCGAGTTGTTCGGCTGAGAACTGCCTGAACCCGCCTGATTCGGTCAGTCGAAGGCTCGGCGGCTCGTCAATCGCTTTCTTCCCCGCGCAACGATGCGCTGGGTATCAAACGCCTTGACCCGGCCCGCGGCGACATCGGCCAGGCCGCGATCGATGTCCGCCCTGAGCGCCTCGATCCCCAGAATAGGAACCGTATGGCGTAGCTTCCAGTCGCGCCGCGCATTACGCCGGATCATATAACCCCTCGAACCGCCGATCGCTGTAGTACCGCAGCTTCCCGGCATATACCGGCCGCTGACCCGCCAGGAACATCAACTGCGCCTCAGCCGGCAGGTTTCGCACCTCATCCGGCGTCATCAGCGCGCGCGCAGTGCGCTGCTCGCTCTCACTGGTGGTGGGCTCGACCTTGCTCAACAGCGCGCCAGACGTGTTGCTGAGCGTATGGAACACCACCGTGCGCTGTCCGAGCAAGTTGGTCACCAGCTGCGCGGTGTCATGGTCGTTCACCCCGAACACCTGCAGCACGGCTGCATTGGAGAAGAACGAACCGGCGCGCTTGGCATACGTGGCCCGTAGCTGGTGCACGTCCTGCAGGATTGGCCACAGCTGCACGCCGTAGCCCGCCATTAGCCCCATCG
The DNA here is from genome assembly GCA_019751575.1 of Burkholderiales bacterium. Lineage (GTDB taxonomy): Bacteria > Pseudomonadota > Gammaproteobacteria > Burkholderiales > CAIKXV01 > CAIKXV01. The sequence goes on along the minus strand of JAIENF010000604.1, from coordinate 5,667 downwards.
CTCGTTCGACCGGCGCCAAGTAGCCCAGTGCCGCGAACTCGTCGAGCAAGTACAGCACCGGCTCGGCCGGCTTCGCCGTGCTTCGCGCCATCTCGAGCAGGCTCTGGGTGATCATCAACCGCAGCCAGCGGGCATAGGTCTCCAGCCGATCCGGCGGCAGGACCAGGAACACGGTGGCCGTCTGGGTCTTGAGGTCGGCGAAGCGGAAGCCGGAGCGCCGAAGGACGTTGGTCATCCGCGGACTGTCGAGGAAGTGGGTATGGCGCTGCGCGGAGGAGAGCACGCCCGCACCTTCGCGGTCGGACTTGCCCCGATGCCGGTTGGCCGCTCGGGCGACCAGGCCCTTGACCGCCGTGCTCGCCTGCATCCGGTCGAGCAGTTCCTCGAAATCGTCCGGCGCCAGCGTCAGCCACTCACGCAGCGTGCCGAGGTGGCGCTTCGCTGGCGCGGCCTCCGCCACGATATGCAGGATCAGCCCGGTGATCAGTGCCTTGGCCTCCTCGTTCCAGTGTGCATCGCCGGATGCGCCTGGCGGATCGTAGACCAGCGCATCGGCCAGGGTGGCTGCGTCCTCGGCCACGTCGAGATCGCTCGCCTTGAGGCTCGCCAGCGGATTGAAGGCGGCGCCGGGGTGATCCGTGATGCCGAACGGATCAAGCACATGCACCGGACCGAATCGCGCCCGGGCGCGGCAGGTGATGCGGGCGTTCTCGCCTTTGGGGTCGATGCAGATCACCGAGCGCTCGGTGGTGAGCAGGTTTGGAATGATCGTGCCGACCCCCTTGCCGGTGCGCGTCGGGGCGATCGTCAGCAGGTGGGCAGGGCCCGCGTAGCGGAGGAACGCCCCGGTTCGGGTGTCGGTGCCGATCAGCAGACCCTGACCGGCATCGCGCAGGGGGCGCATCTCTGCAGGCGTCGCGAACCGGGCGCTGCCGTGGGTGTCACCCTGGTTCGGACCGAACCGGCGCAGCAGCGGATCGACCGCCTTCTTCGCCATGATGCTAAGGCTGAGCAGCATCAGCGGCGTGAAGGCTGCCCAGTACAGCAGGCTGCCTTCCCGGACATCGAAGTGCACGACCAGCGCCAGCTGTAGGACCACACCGACCGCGGTCGCCACACAGCAGACGAGCACCGCGAAACCGATGTGCCGGCAGAGGGCGGGCAGCCCGTCCGTGACCGCGGTCTGCAGTGACAGGATCGGATGCTCGCGCATGTACAGCAGCAGGTTGCGCAGCGACAGAACGGTATCGCGGATCACGGATGGGCTCCGGTGACGCGGGCGGCTTCGGGCTTCGGTTCAGGTGGAGTCGCGGCGTCCGGCGCGGCCGGAAGCAGGTCGGCGAACAGCGCGCGATCGGCGGGCCGGGGGAGGGCGGTGGGCAGCGCGTCCTGCAGCCAAGTGCGCAGGGCCGGTGCGAGTGCAGCGTCTGTGGCGAGTGCGTCCTCGATCCGTCCGCCGAGCACGATCTTGCGCCGGGTGTCCTCGGCGCGTGTCTGCTTGGCCAGCCGGGCCTTGAGCGCGAGCGTCTGCGTCTCCAGCAGCGCCAACCGTTCGGGAATGCTGCGTCGGGGCATCGGGCTACCTCCGGGAGTGCGGCGGTGCGGGACGTGCAGGCGTGCGTGCGGCGTGAGCTGCGGTGGGCGACAGCGCAGGCCGTGGCGCGGGGAATCGTGTGGGCAACGGATGAGCCGTGCGAAGGGTTGACAGCGCGGTGGGTGGGCCGTTTGCGTAAGGGAGACAGTGGCCAGGACGGGAAGGGCAAATGCGCACTTACGAGTTGCTGCGCAACTCGACTGCCGTTAGGCTTCTCATCCGATGGCGATCTATCACTGCACGACGACGCCGGTCTCCCGTTCCTCGGGTCGCAGTTCGGTAGCCGCGGCGGCCTATCGGTCCGGGTCGCGGCTGGAGAACCTGCGCGAGGGGCAGGTCTACGACTACACGCCGCGCAAGGGGATCGAGCACGCGGCGATCGTGTTGCCGGCGGGCTCGAAGGCCGAGTGGGCGCGCGATCGGTCGCGGTTGTGGAATGCGGCCGAGGCGGCGGAGAAGCGCAAGGATGCGCGCGTCGCGCGCGAGGTGGAGGTGTCGCTGCCGCACGAGCTCGATGCGGCTCAGCGCCAGGCGCTGGCCGAGGCATTCGCTGCGCAGCTCGCCGATCGGTACCGGGTCGCGGTCGATCTGGCGATCCACTCGCCGCACGGCAAGACCGATGCGCGCAACCACCATGCGCATCTGTTGATGACCACGCGCACGCTGACGGCGGACGGACTGGGCGAGAAATCGATGTTCGAGCGCGAGAACCGGACGCTCGCGGCCGAGGGGTTGCCGACCTCGCATGACCAGATCCGGCGGCTGCGCGAGGACTGGGGGGCGCTGACCAACCAGCACCTGGCACGCGCCGCGCTGGATCTGCGGGTCGATCATCGGTCGAACCTGGATCGGGGGCTGGAACTGGCGCCCACCGAGCACATGGGCGTGCATGCGACGCAGATGCTGCGCAAGGGGATGGAGGTGTCGCGCACGCGGTTGTCCGAACCGGTCGCGCGGCAGAACGCGGCGGTGATCCGGGAACATCCGGACCAGGTGCTGACGATCATCACCGGCGAGAAGAGTGTCTTTGACCAGTACGACGTGGCGCGCACGGTGCACCGCTACACCGAGGGGATCCAGGATTTCCAGTCGGTCTATGCGAAGGCCATGGCCTCGCCTGCGCTGGTGCAGCTGACAGCGGAGCGGCGCGATGCGGCCGGGCGCATCGTAGCGCCGGCGCAGTACTCGACCCGGGCGATGGTGGAGATCGAGCAGAAGATGGCCGAGCGGGCGGACCGGTTGTCCGCCGGCGGGGGCTATCGGGTGGATCCGGTGATGCGGGCGGCGGCGCTGGCGGGGGAGCCGCGGCTCGATGCGGAGCAGCGCCGGGCGGTCGAGCATGTGACCGGGCCGGAGCGCTTGTCGGTGGTGGTCGGGTATGCCGGATCGGGCAAGAGTTCGATGCTCGCGGTGGCGCGGGAGGCGTGGGAGGCGCAAGGCTATCGGGTGCAGGGGGCGGCACTGGCGGGCAAGGCGGCGGAGGGGCTGCGCGAGTCCTCGGGGATCGAATCGCGCACGGTGGCCTCGCTCGAGCGCAGCTGGGATCGCGGCCATGACCTGCCGCAGCGCGGCGATGTGATCGTGGTCGACGAGGCGGGAATGCTGTCGTCGCAGCAGCTCGGTCAGGTGCTGGCACGGGCGGATGCGGGTGGGGCGAAGGTCGTGCTGGTCGGGGATCCGGGGCAGTTGCAGCCGATCCAGGCCGGGGCTGGGTTCCGGGCGGTGGCCGAGCGGGTGGGCAGCGTGCAGATGGAGTCGGTGCGGCGGCAGTCGGAAGACTGGCAGCGGGCGGCCTCGGTGGACTTCGGCCGGCATCAGACAGCGCTGGCGCTGGGCGCGTATGCGGAGCGGGGGCGGGTGCAGATGGAGCCCACGCGCGAGGCGGCGAAGGCGGCCATCGTGCGCGAGGTGATTGCGGATCAGCGCGAACGGCCGGAGGGGTCGCGGCTGGTGCTCGCGCACCGGCGGGATGACGTGCGCGAGCTCAATCAGACGATCCGGTCGGAGCGACAGGCGCAGGGGGAGCTTCGGGGGGAGCGCAGTTACCAGACCACCGAAGGACAGCGGGCATTTGCCCCCGGGGACCGGGTGCTGTTCCGGGAGAACGATCATGCGCTCGGGGTGAAGAACGGGATGCTGGGGACGGTGCAGCGGGCGGAGGCGGGGCAGCTGACCGCGCGGCTCGACAGTCCGGCCGGGCCGGGGCAGGGGCGGGAGGTGTCGGTGTCGACGGCGCAGTACGGGGCGGTCGATCATGGGTATGCGACGACAATCCACAAGAGTCAGGGCACCACCGTGGACCGGACGTATGTGCTGGCGTCCGGGTCGATGGACCGGCACCTGAGCTATGTGGCGATGACGCGGCATCGGGAGGATGCGAAGCTGTATGCCGGTCGGGACGAGTTCCATAACCGGGCGGATCTGGTCGGGCGGTTGTCGCGCGAGAATGCAAAGACGACGACGCTCGATTACCGGCAGGCCGTCGAACCGTTCGCCGAGCGGCGAGGGCGGGAGTTGCGAAGCGACATCGTGCTTCGGGAGCCGGCGCGGGAACCAGCGCGTGATCCGGTTCGCGAATCCGCAGGTGGCCAGGTGCGTGTCCCGACTCGGGAACCCGCGTCGGATCCGGTCCGTGACCCTGCGCGCGATACCGCCCGGTCCACCGCGACCGATCCGAAGCGCGAGGTTGCCGATCTCGCTGTCGCTTGGAAGCAGATGGAGCAGAAGCTTGATCAGTTGTCGGGCCGTCAGAACCGGGCTGAGCGCAACGAGGTGGTCGGGCAGATGCGCGAGGTGGCGGCGCGCATTCGCGACAATCCACAGCTGCGGGAGACGTTCACAGGCCAGCAGCGCGAGCTCGGGGTGCGCCGCGACTCGGGGCTGGATCGGGCCGTTCGCGAGCGCAATCTGGATCGGGCGATGCGGGAGGTGAGCGATCGAGACCGGGATCGCGGGCGATAGTTTATGGGCAGGGTCGCGTGGTGTTTTTCAGGAGTGTTTCCACCATGAGCGGGAACACCAGCGATTACCTGCGCGAACTGATCCGGCACGACCAGAAGAAGCGCGCAGTGAAGCGATTGCGCCAGCGGACCAATGAAGGCGTGCGCTCCGGTAGGGCCGTGCGCGCACGCCTAAGGTCGCTGCCGGACTGAGAAAGCGCGCTCTGGGCAACATGCGTTGAAACGCGCGAAGGTCTTTCCCGACCGAGGCGAGGTAGGTGCCGCGTGCCATGGCGCTAGTTTCACCTCGGTCACCGCGTGTGTACTATTCTGCGCCACTCCGCCGCGCCGCGTTAACCCGCGCCCAGAACGCCGTCTTGCGAGCGTGCCGCGTGCGGATCGTCGCCACGTAAGCTTCATGCGAACCCAGCGGCACCAGGGCCACGCCCTGGTCGGCGATTTCACACAGCCGAACCCAGTAGTCCGCGGCATGCCGGTAGCCGCGAGGGTTGGCGCGGTCGAGGATGGTAGTCACCAACGCGCGGTAGATCACGGTTGCACCGCGCGGGCGATGGTGCGCCTGCAGGGCCTTCGCCAGCGGGGCAGCGCCATGGCTGTCGCCGCGCATGCCCGGCGGTTCTGACATCAATATAGCCTCGGCGCTCTGGTCGTCGCCCAGGTGCAGCAGCAGTGTGGCCGCGGTGATCGGGTCGTTATGGTTGAGCGCGAGGTGATGGGCGCGCTCGCGCGCTGCGGCGTGCGACGTTTCAGGCAGGTGTTCGAGCCAGCGCTGCAGGTTGAAGGTCGACAGTGAGTGCTCGAACAGATGTTGCCGGATCTCGGCACTTTCGGCGAACCGGCCGAGGCGTCCGAGCGTGTCCGATCTGAGCCCGAGCCGCGTGGATTCTGTTCGGCCCCAACAGTGCTCGAGCCAGGCCAGTGCGTCGGCCGGACGGTCTGCTTCGAGGTAGGCCTCGACGAACGCCTGCTTCTGCACTTCATTGGGCGTAGGGCAGTAGGTGAGGACCGCGCGTACCTTGATGTCCGGGTCGTGCAGGTGACCTGCCGGGGTTTTTCGGACCACTGATCAGTTGAGAATGGCGTGGTCCGTGTGGGGTGGGGTGAACTGCTGTA
>JAIENF010000331.1 GCA_019751575.1 Burkholderiales bacterium | reverse complement strand
GAGCGTCGCGCGCCAGCCGTCGCCGGCCGGCTCCGCTGCCGCGCTCGCGGTCGAGGCCGTCCCGGGTGCGCCCGCCGCGTCGGCCCGCACCGGATTGCCATCCGGACCGGCACCTGCGACAGCCGGCGCACCGCCCGGCAACGTGGTCAGTGCATCGATGCCGGCGACCGCGCGATCGAGCCGCATCGCGATGCCCACGGTATCGAGCAACGGCACCCGTTGCAGGCGCTCGGTGTCTGCCGCCAGCGCCCGCCGCAACGGCGCGAACTGTGCCCGGTCGATCAGCGCGAGCCGCGCGTCGGCGCTCTGCAGCGCGATCAGCGCGACGCGCACGTTGCCGGCCAGCACGAGTTGCTGGTTGGCTGCGACCAGCGACTGCTCGATCTCGGCCAGCGCAGCCTCGTCGCGTCCGCGCGCGAGGTCCTGGTAGAGGGCCTCGAGCGCGAGCTGCTGGCTCTGCGACTCGGCGAGCTGTGCCTGGACCGCGTCGAGCGCGACTTCCATCTCGCGTACGGTGCGCTGTGCCCCCTGTGCCAGTGCCTGCGTCTGGCGCCCGAGGTCGTCCGCTGCGGACAGGCGCTGCGCCAGTTCCTGGCGGAGCTTGTTGCGGTCGCGGTGCCCGTCCCAGGCGAAGAAGGCGAGCAGCAGCACCGCCGCGCAGAGCACGCCCAGCGCAATGTCGCGATTGCGCGTCGCAGGGTTGAACAGGGATGAAGTGGATGCGCCGGGTGGAGCCGGCGGCAGCTGAGCGGGCGGGGCGACCTCGGCTTCATTCGCCGGCTGCGCAGCCAGCGGGTCGAGCACGCCGGGCGAAGGCTCGATGCGGCTCATCGTGGCGCCCCCGACGATGCCTGCGACAGGGCGAACGCAGCCAGCGCGGCCAGCACGCCGCTGTCCCCGCCATCGGTCACGACCACCGGGTCGAAACCGGCACTGCGTGCCGCCTCGGCGATGCGCGGATGCGGCACGAACAGGGTGGCCGGTGCCAGCACGGACGGTTTCGCGGCGGCACGTGCGAGCATCGCACACAGGTTGCGCACGGCCTCGCTGCTGGTCACCACCAGCGCATCCAGCCGCCCGCGGCGCGCCTGTTCGAGCAGCATCACCGCATCGGTCGCGGGTGCATGGCGCGTATAGCACTCGGCATACTCGACCCGGGCACCCCGGGCACGCAGCCCGTCGGCGAGCACCGCGCGGCCTTCCTGCCCGCGGAAGATCACCGCCTGCCGCCCGTGCAGGTCGGCCAGCGGTGGCAGCGCGAGCAGGGCTTCGCTGTCGAACCGCTCGGTGGGCGCGAGCACCTCGGTGAACCCGTGCCGGGCGAGCGCGCGCTGCGTGCCTTCGCCGATGGCGGCGATCGACCAGCCCGACGGCAACGTGCGGCGCGCCCGGATGCAGGCCATCGCCCGGTCGACAGCGGTCGGGCTCGAAAACACCGCCCACTGGAAATCGTCGAGCCGATCGATGAGCGCCTCGAGCGCGACCGGGTCTGGCGGCGGTCCGATCTCGATCAGCGGGAAGACGCTGGCCTGGCCACCCGCGGCATCGATCGCAGCGGCGAGCCGGCTCGACTGTTCGAGCGGCCGGGTCACCACCACCCGGAGCCCGTGCAGGTTCACGGCAGGGCGGCCAGGATCTCCGCCGCGCCCAGGTCGGTCAGCCGCTGCGCCAGTGACTTGCCGAGTGCCTCGCCGCTGGACGGCGGGCCGCTGACCCGGTCGCTGACCATGCGCTTGCCGTCGGGGCTGGCGACGAACCCGCGCAACTGCAGCGTGCCGTCGATGATCTCTGCGAAGCCCCCGAGCGGCACGGTGCAGCTGCCGCCGAGCGAGCGCGACAGCGCACGTTCGGCCAGCACGCAGGCGGTGGTCGTGGGATCGGCCAGCGCCGCCAGCGCCAACTGCAGCACCGCGTCGTTGCTGCGGCACTCGATGCCGACCGCGCCCTGTCCGACCGCAGGCAGGCTTTCTTCGGTGGTCAGGAAGGACGCGATGCGCTCGCCGAGCCCGAGCCGCTTCAGCCCGGCGGCGGCGAGGATGATCGCGGCGTACTGGCCCTCGTCGAGCTTGCGCAGCCGCGTCTGCACGTTGCCGCGCAACGGCTGCACGTCGAGGTGCGGGAAGCGCGCGCGCAGCTGGCTCTCGCGGCGCAGGCTGGAGGTGCCGACCACGCTGCCCGCGGGCAGGTCGGACAGCTTCCCGTAGTCGTTCGAGACGAAGGCATCGCGCGGATCCTCGCGCTGGAGGATCGCCGGCAGCGCGAATCCGTCCGGCAGCAGCATCGGCACGTCCTTCATCGAATGCACCGCGATGTCGGCCCGCAGGTCGATCATCGCCTGCTCGAGTTCCTTCACGAACAGGCCCTTGCCGCCGATCTTGGAGAGCGACACGTCGAGGATGCGGTCGCCCTCGGTAGTCATGCCGAGGATGCTCACGGCGATGCCGGGATAGCGTTCGCGCAGCCTGGCCTGCACGTGTTCAGCCTGCCACATGGCAAGCAGGCTTTCGCGTGAAGCGATCACGATCGATTCGACGGGCGGGGCGGAAGCGGTCATCGGGATGCGGTCATGCGTCGGCGGGATGGGATGCCGTCGATGGTAGCACCGCGGCCCGCTGCCGCCCGCCATCTGCCGCCCGCCTTCGCCACGGCAATACCGGGCGGATCAGCCCTCGGCAGCTGCCTGGAGGGCGAGCCGCTCTCTCTCGCGCAGCCTTTCGCAGAGCTCGATCACCCAGACCGCCCGGCCATAGAACGAATCGGGCTGGGTGCCCGTCGCCGATGCGGTCGGCTCGACCGCCAGCTCGACGAGGTAGCGGATTGCCTCGACCATCGCCGGTGCGGGATCCGACCGCCCGGTGGCAGCCCTTCGCTGCAGCGGGGCATTGACCAGCATCGCACGGGCCATCAGCCAGGCCTTGCGCCGGGTCGACACCACCGCGCGACGCGACACGCTGTCCAGCCCCGCGCGCTCGACCTCGCGGCCGATCTCGGCATAGACCCGCCGCGCCGCCTCGATCGCCGACCGGCAATCGCGCGGAAGCTCGGCGATGCCGAGCCTGGCTTGCTCGTACAGGCTGTCGGCCCGGGCGAGCAGCCGTGCCACGACGCGACCGATCGCTGGATCGAAGCCGGGCTGCTGCAGCCAGCCATCCGGATCGATGCCTTCCTCGCGCAGCCAGTCGCGCGGCAGGTACAGGCGGCCGTTGCGCGCGTCCTCGCCGACGTCGCGCGCGATGTTCGTGAGCTGCATCGCGAGGCCGAGTTCGCAGGCGCGCGCAAGCGCGCCTTGGCCACGGGTGCCCATCAGGATCGCCATCATCGCGCCGACGGTGCCGGCGACACGCGCGCAGTAGTCTTCCAGATCGCCGATGGTCTCGTAACGCCGGCCTTCGGCGTCCCAGCGGAAGCCTTCGATCAACGCATCCAGCAGGCCGCGCGGCAGGTCGAACCGCGCGACCACGTCGGCCAGCGCCCGGTCGGATTCGAACGCCTGTGGACGTTGGGCATAGATCGCATCGAGGCGCTGGTCGAGCCGGACGACCGCGGATGCGGGATCGATCGCGAGGTCGATCGCATCGTCCGCGACCCGGCAGAACGCATACAGCGCGATCGCGGGTGCGCGCACCCGCACGGGGAGGACCCGGGACGCCGCGAAGAACGACTTCGAGCCGCCCCGCATAAGTTGCTCGCAGGCGACGAGGTCGGCCTCGCCCACGGGCGCCGTCCCGGGCACCGGGCTGCCATTGGCAGCTGCGATCGCGACCGTGGCCTCCATTGCGCCGCGCACTTCGACGGAAACCATCGCGGTATCAGGCATGGACCCTCGCTATCCGGTCTGCATCGGGCACCACCGAGTCGAGCGCCTTCGCCGACATCAGCACGCCGGGGACGCCGGCACCGGGATGCGTCCCGGCGCCGACGTGGTAGAGGTGTTGCACGTCTTCGCTGCGGTTGTGCGGCCGGAACCAGGCGCTCTGCAGCAGCACCGGCTCGAGCCCGAACGCGGCGCCCTTGTACGACAGCAGCCGGTCGTGGAAGTCCTGCGGCGTCGCGATGCGCGAAGTGACGATGTCGCGCTCGAAGCCGGGCAGCACGGTACGGTCGAGTACCTCGGCGATGCGCGCGCGATAGGTTTCGGCATACGCGGGCCAGTCGGTGCCGCTGTCGAGGTGCGGTACCGGCGACAGTGCATAGAACGTGTCGCAGCCGGGCGGCGCCATCGAGGCATCGGTGGCGGTCGGCCGATGCAGGTACAGGCTGAAGTCGTCGGCCAGCTTGTGCTTGCGGAAGATGTCGTCGAGCAGCCCCTTGTAGCGCGGGCCGAGCAGCATCATGTGGTGCGGAACGTCCGGATAGTTGCGCTTCACGCCGAAGTACCAGACGAACAGGCTCATCGAGTAGCGGCCGCGTTCGATGCGGCGGTCGGTCCAGTGCTTGCGATGGCGCGGCTCGACCAGGTGGCGGTAGGTCCAGGCCATGTCGGCATTGGATACGACGATGTCCGACCGCAGCCGCTCGCCGCCTTCGAGCTCGACGCCGGTCGCACGCCCGCCTTCGACCGTGATTCTCTTGACCTGCGCGTTGTAGCGGATCGAAGCGCCGCGACCCTCGAGCAGGCCGACCAGCCCGCGCACCAGCGAGCCGGTGCCGCCCATCGCCCAGTGCACGCCGGCACGCCGCTCGAGCGCGTTGATCAGGCTGTAGACGCAGGTGACCGAGAACGGGTTGCCGCCGATCAGCAGCGTCTGCAGGCTGAATGCGGCCTGCAGTCGTTCGTCCTTGATGTAATGGGCGACCATCGAGAACATCGTGCGCCAGCCACGCATGCGCACCAGCGACGGCACGGCGGCGAGCAGGTCGCCCACCGTGTCGTACGCGATGCTGCCGAGTTCCTCGAAGCCGAGCCTGTAGCATTGCTCGGCTTCCTCGATGAACCGGTCGTAGCCGGCCGCATCCGACGGAGACAGCCGCACCACCTCGGCACGCATCTTCACCGGGTCGCCGCTGTAGTCGAAATGGCTGCCGTCTACGTAGCGGATGCGATAGAACGGATCGAGCGCCTTCAGTTCGACGTCGTCGGACATCCGGCGCCCGCACATCGCCCAGAGTTCCTCGAGCATGAACGGCGCGGTGATGATGGTCGGGCCGGCGTCGAAGGTGAATCCGTCCTGGCGGTGCACGTAGGCTCGCCCGCCGGCTGCATCGAGCTTCTCGAGCACGGTCACGTCATAGCCACGGCAGGACAACCGGATCGCGGCGGCGAGGCCGCCGAAGCCGCTGCCGATCACGATCGCGGTCGGTGCGCCGGCGCGGGGGTAGCCCATGCCCGGACCATCGGGTGCGAGCGGGGACTTCACGCCGCCAGCGGCGGCCCGGGTGAACAGGGCTTTCATCGGACGCTCAATCTGCGGTCTTCAGCGGCAGCGTGGCAAGTTCCACCGGGCCGATGGAACCGCTCGGCGCGGCATCGGGCTTGCGCCGGTTGCGCATCGCCCATTTCCAGAGCGCGGTCGAGGACAGCGGCAGCACCATGAACCAGTGTTCCAGGATGGCCAGCGACAGCAGCGTCGCGGCGAGGACGTTCATCGCGACGGCGAACGGGCTCGTGTGGGGCATCGCGGCATGCGCCCACAGCACGGCGGCCAGCGCGGTGGCGGCGGTCACCGCCACCGGGAACAGCAGGTTCATCGGCCGCCGCGCGAAGTAGCTGTCGATGTGGCGCATCTTCTCGGGCAGGAACTCCTCGCCCCGGTTGCGCACGCCGAGGAACAGGTTGAACTTCGCCGAAAGGCGCATCGCCCAGAGGATCATGAACGTCCAGGTGCCGGCCTGGTTCGGCGCATCCCAGGTCAGCGCGACCACCGCCACGCCGGCGGCCAGGATGAACAGCTCATGGTGCAGGATCGCACCGACCGCATGGCGGAACCGCTGGTAGTCGCTCGCGCCCGGGGGCGAGGCCTCCCGCCGCGGCCCGGTGACATAGCCCAGCAGGAAGGCGACCTCGATCCAGCCCCACACCAGCACGGCGCTGGTGAACGCGCAGTACGCACCGGCGACCGAGATGTCGCCGGCCGTACGCGACAGGGCGTACAGCGCGGCGATCCCGACCACCGTCGCGCCCATCATCGACCAGCGGTAGGTCGAGGCCGGGAGGCCGTCGAGCCAGACGATGAGCCCGGTGGTGAACCACCAGATGAACATCGCGTACAGCGCGGGAAGGATCAGCTCTGTCATGCGGGAACAGCCTTGCGGTGATGCATTCGACGGATGCGCTTACCAGGCCGGGGCCATCAGCACCTGCTCGGGCACGGTGTTGCGCTTGACCGGCAGCAGGTACAGCCGCGCGAACATCGCGGCCGCCGACACTGCGCAGCCCGCCTGCTTCAGCTTGCCGAGCAGCCCGCCCTGCGCCTTGGCGCTCTCGTTCGCGGCACTGATCCGGCACAGGGTCTCGAGGCCGGCGCGGAAGCGCGGATCGTCGATGTCGAGCTCGATCGGGAACACCTGGCGCGCGATCTCGGAGGTGATCCGGAACACCTGGTAGTCGTACTCGGTCGAGTCGAGGCCGAGCGCGTGGTGCA
>JAIENF010000716.1 GCA_019751575.1 Burkholderiales bacterium | reverse complement strand
CCGCTGGATATCCGCAGGCGATGCGAAGGCCTCGACGACCTCTGCCGGCAGCGTGGCCAGTGGCAGGATCTGGCTGAGGTACGGCTGACTGAGGCCGACGGCAGCCGCGAGCTGGTTCAGCGACGGCCAGAGCTTGTGTTCGAGCGCACGCTGATAGTGCAGGGCGAGTTCGTACGGGGACAGGTCCGCCCTGCCCCGGTTCTCCGCGTCCATCTGCAGCCAGAGTGCGGTGTCGTCCACCGCTTCGATCACGGCGAACAGCGGCTGATTCAGGTCCTGGCAGGCCCGGTGCCGGCGATGCCCGAACACCAGTTCGAAGTCATGGGCGGGGTCCCCGCTGATCGGCCGTACCTTCACCGACTGCACGTTGCCGTGCGTCGCCTGGATCTCGGCCTTGAGCTGGTTGAACGCCGGCGACCGGTAGGTCGAGGGATGGCGATTGGCGAGCGGCGACGCCCTCACCCGCCGCGCATCCAGCAGCTTGGCCGGGCTCGATCCTTCGTATTGCGCCAGCCGGCGCTCGGCCTCCTCGAGCCGCGCGGAATCCTGGCTGAGCAGCGCATGCACCGCGAGCATCTGTCCGGGTGCCGTCCTCGGCGCCTGGGCCCGCGCCGGCGCGGCGTCCGCTGCCGGTGTCGAGCTCGGCGTCGCCTTGAATCCTTCCTCAAGCCCCTCGACGCTGCGGGAAATCCGATCGCGAAGCGACATCTCAGCCCTCCCCTTTCTGCGCCGGGTTGTGCCACATCCCGAGTACCGATTCCTCGATCAGTTCCACCAGCCGGTCGTAGGCTTCGCGCGCGCGCTGGTAGGTCTTCGCGGATCCTTCATAGCGCACGATGTCGTAGATGGATCCGAACTCGGCCGCACTGGTATTCGCAACGCGGGTGGCCGGCATCTCTACCGGCAGCACCTTGTCGCTGTACGCGGCAAGGATCCACTTCCGGACCGCCGCAGCGGCGACATCGTTGGCATCGGCCTTGTTCACCAGCAGGACATGGATGAAGGCAAAAGCTTTCTTCAGGCCGTGCGAGTCGCGCAGGCTGGCGAAGAGGTCACTGAACAGGTCCCAGAACTGCGCCGAACTGGCGAACACCAGGGCATTGGAGGGCATCGGCACGATGATGCCGTCCGCAGCCACCAGTGCATTGCTGGTGAGGTAGGACAGGGCAGGCGGCGTGTCGATGACGATGATGTCGTAATCCTGCCGGGCCTTGACCAGCGCACGGTTGAGCACGTCCCAGAACGGGAAGCCCTTTTCCTTCAGCTGGCGCGCCGGCAGGACGAACTCGGCCGCGAACAGCGCCGAGGTCGCCGGCACCAGGTCGACGCCGTCCCAGTAGGTCGGCCGGATCGCATACTCGATCGAGGTCTGTTCCCCGTGGCACAGGGCGCCCACCGTCTCCTCCTCGGCGATCTCCACGCCCGGCAGGAACCCAAACAAGGTGGTCAGGCTGCCCTGGGGATCGAGATCAATGCACAGCACACGATGGCCGCGCAGCGACAGTCCCTGGGCCAGGTTGATCGCGGTGCTGGTCTTGGTCACGCCGCCCTTGAAATTGGCCACGGTGATCGTGCATGCGCTGGCACCGGCCGGACGCTGGCGGGGCGCGAAGTAGGCCTTGCCCCAGGCGCGCGCCTCGGGCAGGGTGAATTCGCGTCCGCGGCGGGTGGAGCGCACCACGCCGGCGGGCAGGTCGCCCTTGCTCACGCGGTAGTTGAACTGCGACATGTCGATGCCGCACAGGCGCGCCACCTGGGCGCCACTGAACACTGGCGCGACCTTCTTGGCCTCCGGCGCGAGCATGTCGCCGCGCACCCGGAACAGGACCTGGCGCGACCGCTCGGCTTGGTCAATCAGATCGTCGATGCTGACCGTGGATCCCGGCCAGGACAGGGGAGGTGTCTTGCTCAGATCATTCACGCGGATGTTCTTCCAAGAATCGTTATTGGATTAGTGTACTCCTCGATATTGTCGAGGCAAGCGCTTCAATAACGCACTCGCCAATCAATGGCCGTCCCGCTGCTCACTGGCCGACGGGCTGCAATCCGCACGCGGCTTGGGACTTGGCGATTCTCGCGAGGGAACGAGCGTTCGAAGCCTGCGCGCGGCGCATCCGTTCACGCATATCTTGGGTAATTTTGCGGGAGACTGCTGCCCATCCAGCACCCGCGAATGGCGCATACTTTGGGGGGTGGTAGGAGCTGATCGGGGGACGCGTCGGAACATCCGTCCGCGCGGCTTCATCTGCATCCAGTTCTCTTTTTGCACCCGAATGAGCGGGTGGACAGGCTACTGTGTATAACCTGTGCACAACCCTGTGGGTAACTCAAGTTGTGCACGCATGTCTGGGGCAATCAGCCGCGCATCTCCGGGGTCAGGTTTGCGCATCTTCGGGGTAGGACCAACGCATCGGTGGGGTAGGGTCTGCGCATCGCTGGGGTAACGCATCGGTCTGCAACCCGCATCCACTGGGCGTTTCGGGCCGCTACGTAGTTGAAGTATTTCAGTAGGTTTATCTCAAACCAGATAGCAAGAGGCGTCCGACCGGTGGACAGCACGCTGCCCACCGTCCGGATGCCTCGGGTCCAGCCATTTTGAGAAATTTCCACCCCTACCCCAAAGATGCGTGACCCGCGCCACTCGATTCGCGTAGCGTGACGCCTTGCCACTGCAATCTGCTAAGCCGTCCTGCCTGACCCGCTCTCCCAGACCGTCCTGTCTCACCCCTTAAGCCCTTCGCATCTCCGTTTCGCCACCCAAGGCTGACCATGGCCGACGATCCTGTTTCTCCCGCAGCCTCGATCCTGCCATTTCCGGTGCTCGCACGGCCGGACAACAGCCGGCGCTCCGCCTCGCGCTTCCGGGATCTGTTCCTGGAAGCGCAGGCGATCACCGCAGCCGACGCGAAGGAAGCGGGCGAACTCGGATTCATGTCCCGCGGGGTGGTGCAGGCCGCCTTGCCCTATCGCGAGCCGTCGAGCGACCTGCGCGCCTGGTACCGCAGCAACGGCGAAGTCGCATTGCTGATCCAGCCAGGCATGGAAGTCGTCCGAACCCCGCTCGGCCCGGGCCCGGACGCCGGATATCGCGAGACCCTGCAAAGTGTCGGCTATCCCTACGGTGCGATTCCGCGCCTGTTCCTGGCTTTCCTGGTGACTGAAGCCGTCCGGACTCGTAGTCCGGAGATCCTCCTGGGCCGTTCGCTGAGCGACTTCATGGACAAGCTCGGCATGCATGACCAGACCGGCGGGGCACGGGGCTCGATCACCCGTCTGCGCGAACAGCTCAAGCGCATGCTGTCGAGCAAGTTCTCGATCCAGCGCATCCTGACCGAACAGGACAGCGCGTTCAACGCCCAGGATCGCGCCACCCTGATCGCCGCCGAGAAGGCGCTCTGGTGGGATCCCAAGGACCCGTCCAATCCCACGCTTTTCGAGTCCTGGATCAAACTCGATGCGCAGCTGTTCAAGGAGATGATCGAGCACCCGGTGCCGATCGACCTTCGGGCGCTGCGCGCCCTGAAGACCAGTGCACTGGCGCTCGACATCTACACCTGGCTCACTTGGCGCATGTCGTTCCTGCGCCGGGAGACCGACATCCGCTGGGAAGCGCTGATGCAGCAGTTCGGCAGCGAGGCCAAGACCAAGGAGAAGTTCCGCGAGCGCTTCCGTGACGCGCTGCGCCAGGTCCTGGTGGTGTACCCGTGCAACGTGATTCCGGATGCCAAGGCCCTGAAGCTGCGTCCGTCCTCGACGTCGGTCCGCAAGCTGCTGGGCTGACATGCGAGGTCGCGTCCGACTGCGGACAGACCTGCCGAATGTTTTTTGCGCAATTATAGAGGGCGTATAATTATTCTCCTGCCATAATTGCATCTAAATCCATGTCGATCTTCCGAAGGCCTGCCCTCGCGGCTACGATGGCTCGGCAGTTGCTGGAGCCCAGCGTCCTCGATGAGGGACTGCGCTCTGGTTTGTTCCTGTCCGGTCTGCGTCGAACCGGAAAGACGACATTCCTGATCAATGATCTGATTCCGGCGCTGAAGGCGGGTGGGGCACTCGTCATCTATGTCGATCTCTGGAGCGACGTCAATGCGAGTCCCGCGGCGCTGGTCCATGCGGCGATACGCACGACGCTGACCGATCTGCAATCCCCAGGGTCGGCGCTTTGGATCGCGCTTAAGACTGTGCGGGGCGCGAAACTAGAGGGCTTCGGCGTGAAGTTCGGCTTCGATCTTGACCGCATCGGTGGGGCAGGGGGGGTGACCCTCGCCCAGGCACTGACCCAGACCGTCGACCAGGCGGGAACTGACCTCGTACTGATCGTTGACGAAGTGCAGCACGCAATAGCCTCCGAAGACGGAAACCAGCTGCTCTTGTCGCTGAAGGCGGCCCGGGATGCGATCAACACGCGCCCCGGGACGCCCGGACATTTCATCCTGATCGGTACCGGTTCCCATCGCGCGCTCGTCAACGAACTGACGGCGCGCCGGAACCAGGCTTTCGCCGGCGCGACCTCAGTGCCGTATCCCGTACTGGATGGCGACTATGTGGAACATCTGCTACAGCGTCTGGCCGACGAAGGAGCAGGGCCTTTGCCGTCGGGAGCCACCGCGCTGGCAGCCTTTCGCACGCTCGGGCATCGACCAGAGGAGTTGATCAAGGCGCTGCGCCTGCTCCAGGCACAGCTACCCCCCGGCGCCAGTCCGGAGGCACACCTACCCGTCATTGCGGCGACCCTGCGTTCTACGGCGGCGGACGCCGAGCTGATGAAGGTCGAGCAACTCGGGGGTCTGGCCACCGCCGTGTTCGAGCGCATTGCCGCGAGTGACGACAATGCCCGGCGCCTGTTCTCGACCGAAGCCGCTGCGGCCTATTCGGAAGAAACAGGACGTACCGTTCGGGTCGACGAAATCCAGCCGGCCATCAACGAGCTGTTGGCCGCAAACCTGATCATGCGACGCGGACACGGCCTGTATGCAGTCACCGATCCGTTTGTGCAGGAGATCTGGCGAGAGAAGCAGGCCTGGGTGAGAAAGCCGGAATGACATGTGTCACACAGATCGACACGCATCTTCCCCATCCCAACTGATCGTCCCAGTCACCGGCACCAGCGCGGTCGCGAGATCTCCAGCGTAATCCTGGTACCGGATTAGCGAGAACGCCCGAATCCGCGCGTCCGGAAACGCCGTCGCCAGGACCGAAGCCGCAGCCAGAAGCGTTCGGCCCTTGGTCACCACGTCATCGACCAGCACCAGCTGCGCACTCGCACTGAGCAGAGACGTCACGCGCAACGACAGTCGATGCTGCTCGACGGTCGGCCGGTCACCGGGTGATGCATACGCCGACTTCGGCACCGCATGCACGCGTTCAAGCAACGGCTCCACCGCCGCAGCCAGCCCTCGATCCCTCAACGCGCAAGCAATCCGCTCCGGCACCCAGAGACTGTTCCCGCGGCGCGGCGCGCTGCCCGGGGTCGGAACGAGGGTTACGTCCTGGCCGAAGAAAGCGCCGAACGGCGGCTGCTCAACACCTACTTGCGCGACCCGCTCTGCCGCACGCGTGATGGCATCAGGATTGCCGCGCTTGACCGTATCCCGGAGTCGCCGTGCGCCGGCCGCCGCGTCCGAGACACCACGCTTGGTGTAGACATAGCAAGCAGCAAACTCAAGCGGCGCGAGCAAGCGACACCGCACAACCAAGCGCGGGCAGGTTCTCGGCAACGGCTTCCAGGTTTTCGTCGGACAGCACCTGCGCCCCATACCGCATCATTTCAGCGGGCCAGGTCAGGCTCTGATCGGCCACGACCTCTCTGGCAAGGAACACGACCCGCCCCAGGCGCAGCGCTTCCCAGCCTTGATGCCGCGTGCCGCTGGTCTGGGTCGCCTCCACGATGACGGTCGCGTCGCAAAGCAGCGCCATGGTCCGATTGCGGATCGGGAAATTCTTCCGTGTCACCGGGCTGCCCGATACAAACTGGCTCACCAGCAGGTGGTCGCGCGCGATCGCCGCCTGCAGCGCGGCGTTCTCCCGCGGATAGACCTCATCGAGCGGCGTGCCCAGCACGGCCATCGTCCGCCCGCCGCAAGCCATCGCGGCGCGATGCGCTGCTGTGTCGATCCCTGCAGCGAGTCCGCTCACGATCACGACCCCACGCTGCGCCAGTTCCCGGGCGAATCGTTCCGCACGCGCGATCCCTGCAGCAGTGGCCTTGCGCGAACCCACCACCGCTACGCGGGCGCCCTGGGCAAGCAGCGACAGGTCCCCCTGCAAGAACAATCGCGCGGGGCTGTGCGCGCCTTCGAGGTCATTGAGCGAGCCGAGCAGTTCGCTCGTCGAGCGCTCGATATAGTGCACCTTGGGGTCCCCTCCGAGATTGAATCGATCCGATGCGTCGTCAGCAACGCGGGCACCATGTCAAGTCTACAACAGCGCCGCTTCGCATCGATTCTCCGTGCAAGCTCACCTCTTCCTGGTGCGTGTCGTCGCCTGCAGGGTAAGCAAGCTTTTCGTTTATTGCGATTAATGGACTTTTCCAGTACAGTCTCTGGCCGGTCCATGCGGACCCACTGGAGT
>JAIENF010000624.1 GCA_019751575.1 Burkholderiales bacterium | reverse complement strand
GCCGGCGTCGCCGGCGCGATGTCGATGCCCTGCTCGACCAGCCGCTGGCGCAGCACCTGCCCCGTCCCGAGCATCCGGTTCACGTCCGTGTTGATGCGCGTGATGATCTCGGCGGGCACCTTCGCCTGGGCGCACAGGCCGTACCAGCCGGTCACGTCGAAGCCCTCGACGCCCTGCTCGGCAAAGGTGGGGATGTCGGGCATCTGGGCACTGCGCGTGCCGGAGGTCACGCCGAGCGCGCGCAACCGTCCGCTGCGGATCGCCGACAGCGGGGCACCGGCGAAGTTGCCGACCGAAGCCTCCAGGTGCCCGGCGAGCACGTCCGACAGCGCCGCCGCCGCGCCCTTGTACGGCACGTGCACGATGTCGATGCCGGTGATCGACCGCATCAACTCGATCGACATGTGCGGCGAGGCACCGACCCCGGACGAGCCGAAGCTGAGCTTTCCCGGATGCTTCCGCGCGTAGGCGATGAAGTCGCGCAGGTTCTTGATCGGCACCGATGGATGCACCATCAGTACGTTCGGTACGCCGCCAAACCGCGCGGGAAACGAGAAATCGGCGATCGGATCGTAGGTGAGCTTCGCCGCGAACCGGGCCGGCGTCACGCCGTGCGATCCGATGTTGCACAACACCATCGTGTAACCGTCAGGGGCCGCGCGCGCGGTGAACTCGGTGGCGATGTTCCCCGCCGCACCCGGCCGGTTCTCGACCATCACCTGGACGCCCCAGGCTTCGCTCAACGACTGCGCTGCGATCCGTGCCGCAGTGTCCACGCCGCCGCCCGGCGTGTATCCGACCATGATGCGCACCGGCTTGACCGGCCAGGCCTGGGCAATGGCTGCCCCCGGAAGCACAGCGGGCAGCAATGCCCAGCCGATACGAACGAGCCGTCGATCCATGTCGCACTCCTCCTGGTTCGGGACTCGCACCTTGCCGGTCTGACGCCGGACTGTGCTGGGCGAATCCTCAGGCGGCTAGTGTAAACCGATGCGCGAACAGGATGACAGCACGTTCAGCAAGTCAGGCCATCGCCTCGACGATCCGGATCTCGCGCTCGACGCCACCCTTGAGCTCCTTCAGGGCCGCCTGGTATCCCGGACCGTCATGCGCGGCGATCGCCTGCTCGACGCTGTCGAACTCGATCATCACCACGCGCTGGTCCATGCCCAGCTCGAACACCTTGGCCGGGTTGCCGCGCACGACGAAGCGCCCGCCGGCGGCCATGATCGCCGGCGGGGCCAGCTTGGCGTATGCCGCGAACGCTTCAGGGTTGGTGATCTGGCGGTAGAACGCGATCCAGTAGGCCTTGGCCATGTCGTTGCTCCTTGGTCGGAAGAAAGGTCTGGGACTGCAGGTCAGCGCGAAGTCGCGCCGAGTTCTGACAGCGCATCCATCAGCACGTCGAGGTCGGCTTCCTCGTTGTAGAACGACACCGAGGCACGCAGCTTGTCGTCCTTCACGTTGACCACGATGTGCCGGTCGCGCAGCTGCTTCTGCAGCGCGAGCGCATCGGGCACGACGAGGTTCACGATATGGCAGCGACTGTTCCAGTCGCGCGAGGTCTGGGTGCGGATGCCCGCACGTTCGATGCGTTCGAGCAGCGATTCGGTGAGGTCGCGCACCCGCCCCTCGATCGCCGGCAGCCCGATCGACAGCAGCCATTCCGAGGAACGGCGCAGCACCCAGAGCCCGAGGAAGTTCGGATTGCCGGATTCGAAGCGGTGCTGCTCGACGACGTAGTCGAACTGGCCGATGTCCGCGCCCTTCGTGATCTGGGGCGAGCGGACGAACTCGGTGCGGATCTCGTTCACCAGGTCGTCCCGGCACCACACGACGCCGGTGCCGGTCAGCCCCTGCAGGCTCTTGTGCCCCCCGATCGCGACGAAGTCGGCACCGAGGGAATCGACCCGGCGCGCGAGGAGGCCGGCCCCCTGCACGCCGTCGAGCACCAGGCGGATGTCGCGCGTGCGGCATTCCTCGGCGAGCGCATCGACGTCGATCCGCCAGCCGTTGGCATAGGTGACGTAGGCCGTGGAGATCAGGCGGGTGCGGGCATCGATCTTCTCGAGGTAGGCCTCGATCGGCAGGCGCCCGTCGCGGCTCTCGACCTTGCGGATCTCGACGCCCTTGGCCTCGTAATGCTTCCACACCCAGAGGTTGACCACATGCTCCATGTCGGTCAGCAGGATGTTGTCGCCCGGGCGCAGATCGAACGCATGGGCGGCGATCGCCAGGCCCTCGGCCGTGTTCTTGGTGAACGCCAGCGACGTCGGCGTGCAGCCCAGCAGTTGCGCGAGCAGCGCACGGGTGCGCCCGACGTTCGCGCTGTTCCAGGCCTCGGCGCCGGCGTCTTCGTAGATGTCCCGGGTGAACTCCTGCATCGCGCGCTCGGCGCAACGGGCCAGTGGCGTCTTGCGCGCCGCGTCGAGGTAGGTCCAGCGCTCGAGCGTCGGGAACTCCCGGCGCAACGCGCTCCAGTCGGGCGCGAGGGATTGGGCAGGTGCGTTCAAGCGGGGTCTCCCTTGTCGATGCCGGATGATGCCATGGATGCCCGCTCAGCCGCGCCCGTGCCGCGCCCAGTGCTCCCCGAAGATGTCGTCCAGCGAAGGCTCGCGCGGCGGGATCGTGCGCACCACGCGCGTGGTGTTCATGAAGTGCCGGTAGTTGAGGTTCTCGGAGAAGCTGTTGCGGCCCCAGGTGCCGCAGCCCATGGTCAGCGAAAACGGCAGCCCGTTGTCGAAGCTGCCGCCATTGGCGATCGCATGCGCCTGGTTGACGATCACCCGGCAGACCGTCATCTCGCGGCCGAGGCGATCGACGTGCGCATCGTCCCTCGAATGGATGCCGCAGGAATGGCCGTTGCCCATGTACGCGTAGATGTCGCGCAGGATGGAGAACGCATGGTCGAAGTCCGAAGCACGGTAGACCGTGACGACGGGCGCCAGCTTCTCGCCCGAGAATGGATGCGCCGGGCCGGTGCCGGTCTCCTCGACCATCAGGCAGCGCGCCTTCGACAAGGCCGGACGCGACAGCCCCGCCACCGCGCACACCCTGGGCACCGACTGCGCGGTCACCGCCGAGGACAGGTGCTGGCCGTCCGGGAACATCGTGCGCCCCAGCGTGGCCTTCTCTTCGGCAGACAGCATCACCGCGCCTTCGGCCACCAGCGCCGCGACCATCGCATCGTAGACCGCGTCGACGATGATCACGCTGTTCTCCGACGAACAGCTGGTCGCGTTGTCGAAGGTCTTCGAACGCATGATCTTCGCCGCCGCGTCGGCCAGGTCGGCCGATGCGTCGACGATCACCGCCACGTTGCCCGCGCCCACGCCCAGCGCCGGCGTGCCGCTCGAATAGCCGGCGCGCACGTTGGCCTGCGAGCCGGTCACCACCACCAGGTCGCACTGGCGCATCAGTTCGCGCGACAGCTCCTTGGTCACCGGCTGCGGCAGCATCTGCACCAGGTCGCGCGGCGCGCCGACTGCATCGAGCGCCGCATGCATGTACTCGAGCAGCAGGCGCGCGGTCGACATGCCCTTGGGCGAGGGCGACAGGATGATCGCGTTGCCGCACTTGAGCGCGTTGATGATGTTGTTCGCCGGCGTCGCGCCCGGGTTGGTCGAGGGCACCACGGCGCACACCACGCCGACCGGTCGGGCGATCTCGGTCAGCCCGAGCTCCGGAATCTCGGCCAGGACGCCGGTGGACACCGCGCCCTTGAGGTCGCGCAGCAGCCCGAGCGTCTTGCGATGGTTCTTGGTGACCTTGTCCTCGACGTTGCCCAGCCCGGTGTCGCGCACCGACAGCTCGGCCAGCGTGCGGTTGCGCGTCGGCTCCATGATCGCCCAGCCGCAGGCGAACACCATCGCATCGAGCTGCGCCTGGTCGTAGCGTCCGGCCACTGCCTGCGCCGTGCGTGCGCGTTGCACGAGCCCGGCAACCGCCTCGGCGGCAGCGGCGTCCCGTGCCTGCCGGTCATCCATCGTCGAACCCATCGCCGGTCCTCCTCGAAAGTGAAAACGCCCCGCGGACTCGCATCCGCGGAGCGCCTGTTGCGGGGCCGGCCTGCTCAGCGCTTGGCGGCGGTCGACTTGTACTTCGCGAGGTGGCGCACCGGATGCTGGAGCGCATCGCGGCGGAACGGGTCGCCGAGTTCGCGCGTGACCATCATCTCGAGGATGGTGGTCTTGCCCTCGCGCTGCGCCTTGCATGCCGCCTCGAGCGCCGCGCCGACCTGGTCGAGCTTCTCGATGCGGTGCCCTTCGGCGCCCATCGACTTCGCGATGCCCGCGAAGCTCGGGTTGGTCAGGTTGGAGCCGACGAACCGGAAGTCGTAGTAGTCGACCTGGTTCTTCTTCTCGGCGCCCCACTGCTCGTTGTTGAACACCACCGCGGTGACCGGGATCTGCTCGCGCACGGCGGTCAGGATCTCGCCGAAGCTCATCGCCCAGGCGCCGTCGCCGACATAAGCGATGCCGGGACGGTCGGGTGCCGCGACCTTGCAGCCGATCATCGTCGGGAACGCATAGCCGCAGTTGCCGAAGCTCATCGCCGCGAACATGCTGCGCGGCCGCTCGAATCGGAGGTAGGAGTTCGACACCGAGCAGATGTTGCCGATGTCGGTGGACACCATCGCATCCTTCGGCATCGCCTTCTCGAGCTCGCGCAGCATCTGGCGCGGATGCATGCGGTCGGAGCCCTTCATCACCTCGAGGCTCCAGTCGTCCTTCTCGTGGTGCCAGTCGGTCAGCTCTTTCTCCCACGCGGCCTTCTCGGTGGCGACGACCTTCGCCCGGTCGGCCTTGTTGCCGTCGCAGGCGAGCGTGCGCGACTGGATGCGCTCGAGCAGCGCGATGGCCGCTTCGCCGGCGTCGCCGCAGATGCCCACGCCGATGCGCTTGACCAGGCCGATCATCTTCGCGTCGGCGTCGATCTGGATGATCTTCGCGTCCTTCGGCCAGTAGTCCATGCCGTGCTGGGGCAGCGTGCCGAACGGCCCGAGGCGGGTGCCCAGCGCGACCACCACGTCGGCCTTGCTGATCAGCTTCATCGCGGCCTTCGCGCCCTGGTAGCCGAGCGGGCCGACCCACAGCGGATGGCTCGCCGGGAAGCTGTCGTTGTGCAGGTAGCTGCTGGCCACCGGCGCGCCGAGGCGTTCGGCCAGCGCCTTGCAGGCGTCCACGCCGTTGCCCATGATCACGCCGCCACCGGACAGGATGACCGGGAACTTCGCGCTCGCCAGCAGGTCGGCGGCTTCATCCAGGCTCTTGCGCCCGCCGGGGCCGCGCTCGACGACGATCGGCGGGTTGATCTCGCACTCGATGTCGCCATAGAAGTAGTCGCGCGGGATGTTCAGCTGGGTCGGGCCCATCTCGAGCATCGCGCGGTCGAAGGCGCGCGCCGTGTGTTCGGCCATGCGCTTCGGGTTGTTCACATGCGACTGGAACTTGGTGATCTTCGAGAAGATCGGCAGCTGCTCGGTCTCCTGGAAACCGCCCAGGCCCTGGCCCATCGAGCCGGTCTCGGGGGTCACCACGACCACCGGCGAATGCGCCCAGTAGGCGGCCGCGACCGCAGTCACGAAGTTGGTGATGCCGGGACCGTTCTGCGCGATGCACACGCCATGCTGGCCGGACACGCGGGCATAGCCGTCCGCCATGTGGGCCGCGCCCTGCTCGTGCACGGTCGGGATGAAGCGGATGCCGGCGCTCGGGAACAGGTCGAGCGCATCCATGAAGGCGGAGCCGACGATGCCGAAGACGTTCGTCACGCCGTTCACGGCCATGGTCTCGACGAAGGCTTCGCTCGGGGTCATCTTCTGCTTGATGCCGGTGGCCACCTGCTGTGCAGCGACTGACGGTTCGACGGGCTTGTTCATGGCTCCTCCTTGGATGCGACGGGTGCCGGAAAGATAGTGCGGCCGGATCGACCCGTCAACCGGAAAACAGGACTTGACGTCCCGATTTTCGAGACCTAAGCTGGCTTGCATGAATGTATCCGACCTGCCCGCCACCCTGACCGCCGCCGCAGAAACAGCCACGACCGACAACGATTCCCCGACGCTGCGCGCGTTCGCCGTGGTCGAGGCGGTCGGCCGTTCGGGCCGGCCGATGCTGCTGATGGACGTGGTCGCCGCAGTCGGACTGCCGAAGGCGACCGTGCATCGCATCCTCACCCAGCTGGTCGACGGCGGCCTGCTGCGCCGGCTTCCCGGCGCGGGCTATGGCGTGGGTACGCGACTGTCACGGCTCGGCCGCGACCTGATCACGAACGATGCGGGCCGCCCGGCGCGGCGCGCGATCCTGCAGCGGCTGGTGGACAGCCTCGGCGAGACCTGCAACTTCACGATGCTCGATGGCGCCGAGATCATCTACCTCGACCGGGTCGAGACCGCCTCGCCGTTGCGGGTCAACCTGCAGCCGGGATCGCGCATCCCGGCGCACTGCTCGGCCAGCGGCAAGCTGCTGCTCGCGCACCTGCCGCCGGTGCAGTACGCACGCCTCGCCAGCCAGCTGCCGCTGACCCGGTTCACCGCGCGCACGATCGTCGATCGCGCAGCCCTGTA